>JAGNMH010000545.1 GCA_017991275.1 Acidobacteriota bacterium | reverse complement strand
TCGGCGGCGAGCCGGAATCGTCTTCGGTTCCTTTCAGAAAAGCTGACGAAAGCCAGTTGTTGTCATATCCGATCTGATAATTGACCGAGAATTTTTTGATGAAATCTTCAACCAGCTTCTGATCCGATTTCGGGTCAGCCGCCAAACCAACCAGAGCCAGACCGCGATCACGATATTTTTCGTTCAGTTTCACCAACTCAGGAACCTGCTTGACGCAAGGCGGGCAAAAAGTCCCCCAGAAATCCACCACCAGAACTTTACCGCGATAATCTTCCAGTTTGAATGTGCTGCCGTCCAGTTTGGAAACCGGAACGTCCAAAACCTTTTTGATTTCTTCTTCGTTTATTGACGGGCGTTTGGCAGCCATCGCAGGTTCTGCTCCGGTCACCGCTTTTGGAGCTGCCGCGTCGTTGCAACCCGAAAAAAACAAAGCCGCCGCTAGAACGACGATAGCCAGCGAACTTGAAGTGAATTTACCATTGCTCATCAGAATTGATCTCAATCTCGTTGAAGAATTCATCAGGAATTAAACCATCGGGGGTTTCTACCAGGGGAACGCGATAACTTTCCGTAGCCCAATTTCCAAGATCAATCGCCTGGCATCGTTCGGAGCAAAAAGGCTTCCAGGGATTGTCGTCCCAAGTTGTCTCGCGTCGGCAAAGCGGGCAACGCCGCATGTTCTAAAACCTCGTTGAGTGAAAATTTGATACTTGCAGAACGCAAGAATCAGACGGGCGCAATGATACAGAATTTCGACTGAAAGTCGAAACGGTTGCCACGTCGCAAAGTATCAGGCTTCCAGCAATCCCAGCGGCCCGGCAAGACTTCGATAACCATCGGCGCTGCTGTGCCAGGCGTCCAGTTCTTTTGCTCGCAGAATGGGAAACGGATGCGTTCGATAAGCGGTGATCAAAATCTTGTAGGCTTTGTTGAGCGTTGAATCGTCAGCGGCTTCGTAATCACGAATCTGCCGCAAAAACTCCTGGCGTTCCATTTCGGAATAAAGCTGGCGAGCGCCTCCGGCCAGTTTCATGAACGTCCGAATGCAAGGATCAATGTCCTGCACACAGAGCAATCCGGCGCGGTCGCAGGTCAATTCGGCTTTGCGATACCAATCGTTCAGTGCAAGCACCAATCCTTGTCCGACAATCGTCCCGAATCCAAGCGTCGCCTGGCCGACGAGAGAAACGATCTCCGCAATATTGCGAGCCATGATCGTGTAAAGCACGTGACCGGCTTTAATGTGGCCTAGTTCGTGGGAAATGATAAAGAATCGCTCTTCGTCGTCCAACATATCCACCAAACCGGAAGTCAGCACGATGAAAGGCCGCGTGTGTCCGTAAGTGTAGGCGTTCGGCAACGGATCGAGCGTGACATACATTTCCGGTTCTTCGACGCCCAGGATTTTGCAGCCCCAACCCAGCGAACGGTATAAACGCGGAAACTGTCGCTGACTGACGCGAACGTTCGACGCTGTATTTTCCAAATAAAAAATGCGCTCAAGCCCGTACTCCATAATCTTTGCGATGACCTTGTCCAGGCCGGGTACGGATTTGAGCGCGTCAGTGGCTGTCGCGTCCCACGGATGTTGAAAATCTCTGGCTTCGATGTGTGGGAACATCTTCAGCCGTTTCTTTTTCGTCTCGCCCATAATTCACCTCCGGCGCAAAGGTAACACGAGCGAGTCGCCGCCTGATAGTTTTTCAGGCGCCCTGGCCGGAACGTTTTTCCATTCCAAGATAATCCGAATCGAATCCTGTCGAGCGCGGTGAACTGATGACACGCAAAGGTGGCGGCGCATCAGTGCCAGTCGGCAACAAGACTTCTGTGCTGGGTTGGAGCAAAACTTCGGTTGCGGTGGGCAATGCCTCTTCGTCGCTGGCCGCCGGAACCAAATGGATTGAATCTTTGCGACCATCCTGACCTTTCAAACGGAAGTCGAAAATGTCCGGGCGGTTGAAATGTCCGGTCACGTCCAAAGCCAGACTTTCTTCGCGTATGCGTTCCAGGTTGATTCGCGCCAGGATGATGACTTCGGAGCCGAATGCAGGCCCGGCGACATATTGGCCGTCAGGGCCAATGACCGCGCTGCCGCCATTCAGGATCAATTCGCTCTCTTCGGCATTTTCGCTGTCGGCCATTTCCAGTTCGGCAGGCAAATCGCTGCGACGCATGATGCCTCCGGCGGCGACCACGAAACAGCGGCCTTCGAAAGCGTAATGGCGGCTGGCAATTTGGTGCATTTCTTTGACTGATGGCCATAACGCAACATGAATGTCTTCGCCCGCGATGTGCAGAGCCTGGCGCGCGTGAGGCATCCAGTGCTCCCAGCAGATCAATCCGCCGACTCGTCCAACTGGGGTTTCAACTGTTTGCAAACCGCGCCCGTCGCCTTGCCCCCAAATCAGCCGTTCGTTGAAAGTTGGAACCAGTTTGCGATGAACGTTCAGCAGTTCGCCCGTCGGCCCAAAAGTCAAAATCGAGTTGTAAAGCGTGCCGCGTCCCGCGCCTGAACCGACTCGTTCGTGAACTCCCATCACCAGTGTCAGGTTGTGGCGACGAGCGGCTTCACCAAGCTCATCTGTGACCGGGCTTGGCACGACAACACTGTTGTCCATCAACTGAGAGTAGAGCCGTTTCATCGGTTGATGATCCCAACGCGCAACATCGCGTCCATTGTCCAGCCACGCCGGATAACCCGGCAGCCAGGATTCGGGAAAAACCACAAGCTGAGCACGGCGTCGCGCCGCTTCGGCAATCAGTTCCAGCGCGCGCGCCAGACTGCGTTCCAGGTTCATGTAAATCGGCGCCGCCTGAACTGCGGCCACCACGACTATTGATGATTGAGGCATATTAGTTCCCTCGCCTTCTGTATTTATGTGACGGTGCCGTAATTCAGACGTGAAGCAATGTCTTCAGACACGTCGCGGTGTTAAGGGGTCACGGATTCCAAAATTTCAGGGAAAGGATGCTGGCTGGATAGGGAGTACTGCTCGAAATTTGCCAGCGGGGTCAGGTTCCTAGGAGTGGGGCGAGCCAATCAATACCATCCCACTCTAATTTTCGCAAGAATTAAATTTGCTGCCCCGGTTTGCCCACCTTTGAGACCATCGGCTAGACTGCGCGCTTTCTCAACAACCACAGTTACGATACCAGTAGCGGTAACGACTGGGTAAACATTCAATCGTCAACAGGGAGAGCCTTTATCGTGAGCGTCAAATCTGATCGCTGGATTTTGCAGATGTGCCAGGAACACCAAATGATTTCCCCGTTTGAAGCCGGCCTGATGCGCGAATTTGAAGGTCACCGCATTATTTCCGCCGGACTGTCCAGTTACGGTTACGACCTGAGATTGGCGTCTGACGGTTTCAGGGTCTTTTCGCCGATTGCCAGTTCTGAAATTGACCCAAAGAACTTCGACGAAAAATCCCTGATCGAAGCTCCGCTGCGAAAAGCCGAAGACGGTTCGCTTTACTGGCTGTTACCGCCGCATTCTTACGCGCTGGGAGCGACAGTCGAAACTTTCAACATGCCGCGCAACGTCATTGGAATCTGTCTGGGCAAATCCACTTATGCCCGCAGCGGTTTGATCGTCAATACAACTCCGCTGGAACCCGGCTGGCGCGGACGCCTGGTGCTGGAGTTTTCAAATTCAGCCGATTTGCCGATTCGCATTTACGCCAACGAAGGCATCGCCCAGGTGACTTTTTTCGAATCCGACGAAGATTGCGAAGTCACTTACGCCGACCGCGCAGGCAAGTATCAAGATCAAGTCGGCCTGGTCACTCCGCGTTTGTAATTGCCTCTTTGAATTTGTGATGCGCTTCTTTCGATTTTTCATTTGTCATTTTCCGTTTTTCATTTGTCATCGCTTGGGAGCAAGTGCCTTCAAACAATGACAAATGAAAAATTGAAATTGGAAAATGAAGCTCCGGTCAGCCGTTCGGCCTGGCGGATAACTCACGCTTGAGCAGTTTTCCGGTTGGGCCTTTTGGAATTTCTTTCAGGAACTCAATCGTCTTCGGGCATTTGAAATCGGCCAGATGCGCACGGCAATGGGCGATCAGTTCTTCTTCAGTCACCTCTTGGCCTTCGCGCAAAACAATGAACGCCTTCACTTCTTCGCCATAAAGCTTATCCGCCACGCCAACCGTAGCCGCGTCCTGAACCGCCGGATGCTGATAAAGCACTTCGTCAATTTCCCGCGGATAAATGTTTTCGCCTCCGCGAATGATCATGTCGGATTTGCGATCCACGATGAATAAAAAGCCGTCCGCGTCTCGGTAACCGACATCTCCGGTGTGAAACCAGCCGGAACGAAATGCCTTGGCCGTCGCTTCCGCGTTTTTGAAATAACCTTTGAGCAGGTTTTCTCCGCGCAGAACGATTTCGCCGACTTCGCCCGTGCCAAGTTCCCGGTCGTCTTCGTCAAAGATTTTCAGCTCGCAGCCAATCGGCAAGCCGCAAGAACCCGGTCGGCGACTTTCATTCGGCGGATTGAAAGTCGCGCGGCAGGTGGATTCAGACAAACCGTAACCTTCGATCACCAGACAATTGAATCGTTGTTCAAACTGGCGCATCACTTCAGCCGGAACCGGAGCCGAGCCGCACAGCGCAAATCGCAGCCGCGAAATATCC
>JAGNMH010000544.1 GCA_017991275.1 Acidobacteriota bacterium | reverse complement strand
CATCACCAACAACGGCAACGTCAATCAAACCATTGCCGACACGACGACCTTCACAAACCTGGTCGGAGTTCCCAACACCTGCACGGCCAGCCCGAACGTCGGTGCTTGCGTGGTGACGAACGGCAACCTGACTTACAACGGCACGCTGACTCCTGGACAAACCGTGACGCTGACTTATCTGACACAAGTCAACGATCTGGCTCTGGCCGGTCAGCAGATTTGCACGAACAACTCCGTGGCGTTCAACAGCGGAACTCCCTTTACGTTCTCGGTGTGCGGAACGGTGAATTGCCCTGCGCCAGGGCCTGGCTTGCCCTTCCCAGCCAGGTCTGAAGCCAGCGATCAATCGGCAGGATCAGTGTTGATTTACAACACCTACACTTCCAGTCCGTCGGCTCCCAACACGCAGAACACCAAAGTCTCTTTGACCAATACACATCCGACACTGCCTTCGACAGTGCATCTGTTCTTCGTGGACGGAGCCAGTTGCTCGGTTGCGGACAGCTATGTTTGCCTGACGGCGAACCAGACCAGCAGCTTCCTGATGTCGGATATTGACCCTGGCACGACCGGTTACATCGTAGCCGTGGCGACTGATTCAAAAGGCTGCCCGATCAACTTCAACTATTTGATCGGCGATGAGTACGTGAAATTCCAGAGTGGCCACGCAGCCAACCTGGGAGCGCAAGCGTTCTCCGCAATTCCGGGAGGGTTGGTGGCCTGTGACCAGAATTCGGTGACGGCAACAATCAACTTTGATGGAGTCAGTTACGATCGCACACCGCGAACTCTGGCACTGGACAGCATCGGTGCGAAAGCTGACGGCAATGATACTTTGCTGATCCTGAACCGAATCGGAGGAAATTTGGGAATTGGGGCAAGTACGCTAAACGCGATCTTCGGCATCTTCTACGACGATTCCGAAAACAGCGTCAGCTTCAGCGTGGCGGGAGCTTGCCAGTTGCGAAGCTCAATTTCCAATAATTTCCCTCGCACGACTCCACGTTTTGAGCAGTTCATTCCTGCCGGTCGAACCGGCTGGATGAAGCTCTTCTCGCAGAGCGACATTGGAATTACTGGCTCGGCAATTAATTTCAACCCGAACTCTAATAGCTCGGCAGGGGCCTTCAATCAGGGGCACAACCTGCATGTTCTGACTCTGTCAGGAGCCGCAAGTTACGTCATCCCTATCTTCCCGCCAAGCTGTTAGTGCCTACTTACAGCAGGCCAGGCAAAGTTTTACCAAGCTTTGCCTGGCCTGCTGCTCATTTCGACCCGCCCATTTTATTCTTCTAAAAGCCTATAGGTCATTTTGCGACACAACTACAGCTAAACAAGCCGCCGACATCATTTTGACCCAGATAATTTGCCAAGACCCAACTTATTAGTTGAACCCTACGCTGCTTCGCCAACAATCAATCAAATTTTTAGCCAGTAGAGACTTGGCCAAATGTCCTTTTACGTTTGTGAATAAACGGTTTACGGCAACAATTTCAACATATCATCAATTTTTGAAATTAATTCTGTTAATTTAGGTTTGTGGCTCACTTTATGCAAGTAGAGGTTTAACCCTCTGAATTAGTATCAGAAGCAATCATTTTTAGTGATTTTCACGTCCGGTCAAAGTCAGCAGTAACTAAAATATTGATCGGCCAATTTGGTGACAAAAATACTGTCAGACCAGATTGACTTGGATTTATGTGTGTCCCAGTTGGGCGCGCTTGGAAGTTAAAACCAACGCACAAAAACGAGGAAAGTTATGAAACCTATCAAGTATGTTGAAAAAGGCCTGTCGGTGACAGCCGGAGCCATCTTTAACACCATTCAGTTTTTCAATCAGTTCAACCCGAACGAATCATTTATTCCAAAGTGGTCGGATAAACCGATCCAAAAATCCTGGCAAAAGACCAAACCAACTTTGGGTTGGCCACGTGTGACCGACAGCCTTTGCCCGAAGTGTGTCAAAGAAGCTCGCAGCCGTATCATTGAACACGGCGAAGACCCGTGGCAGGTCATTCAGGAACGTCCGGGCGAAATCAAAGCCACCATCATCGAACGCAACAACGAAATTTGGATGCTCAAAGATTGCCCCGTTCACGGCCATATCGAAGACATGATGGCCGTTGACGCCAAGTTCCTGGAGCACGTCGAGACCATGTATCCAGGCCGCGACATTGACGCCCATAACGACAAACACGTTCACCATCACGCTTCGTCCACGATCAAATACGGACGCGGTTCAGTTCTGACGATTGATCTGACAAACCGCTGTAACATGATGTGCGACCCATGCTTCATGGACGCGAATCAGGTCGGCTTCGTTCACGAACTTTCCTGGGAAGAAATCCAGGAGATTCTGGACAACGCGATTCAGGTCAAACCCCGCCGCCAGATGTCGGTTCAGTTTTCAGGCGGCGAACCTACGCTGTCGCCTTACTTTCTGGACGCAGTTCGTTACTCGCGCAAAGTCGGCTACAACTCAGTCCAGGCCGCGACCAACGGCATTGAGTTCGCCAAATCCAAAGAATTTTGCCGCAAGGCCGCTGAAGCCGGTTTGCGTTATGTTTACCTGCAATTCGACGGCATCGGCAACGCTGCCAACAGCCATCGTCAAGTTGGCAACCTGTTCGACGTTAAGTTGAAAGCAATTGATAACCTGCACGAAGCAGGTGTTGAAATCGTGCTGGTGACGACTCTGGTCAACACTGTCAACAACGACGAAGTTGGCCCGGTTATTCGCTTCGCGCTGGATAACCCGAAGAAAATTGGCTTCATTTCGTTCCAGCCGGTTTCGTTCACCGGACGCGACGAAGACATCACAGACGACCGCCGTCTGCGCCAACGTTACACGCTGTCGCACATGGCTCACGACGTTAAGAAACAGGTCGGCATCACCGATCCGCACAAAGACTGGTTCCCGATTTCGCTGATGTCTGCTTTTGCTGATTTCGCCGATATGGCTCACGGCCCGGATCGTGAATGGGGACAGATGAGTTGCGGTTGCCACCCGAACTGTGGAGTCGGTACGGCTGTCATGATTGACAAGGAAACCAAAGAGATGGCTCCGGTGCCGGATTTCATCAACATTCCAGGCTTGATCGGCGATATGCGTAAGATCACGGATGCCGCTCGTACCAAGTGGATTTCTAATGCGCTGATGGGTCTGGCACTGTTGAAGAATTACAATTCGTTCAAAGCTCCAAGCCAGTTCAAATTGACCGATCTGCTTCAAAAATTCGACAAGACCTTCGGACTTTCGGGCAAGGATTACGGCAAATCCACTCCTGATCGCACGATTGACGACGTGGTCAAACGCCGCAAAGACCGCTGGAATTTCCTGTTCATCGCGGGAATGTGGTTCCAGGATTTGTTCAACTATGATTTCCGCCGCACTGAAATGTGCATCATTCCTTACGGCACTCAGGAAGGCGAAATCAGCTTCTGCGCTTACAACACAGGAATCGGCTGGCGCAACATCATCGAAAACATGCACCAGAACGCCACTGTCTCCAAGTGGTATCAGGAACATGGTCGTCACGAGATTTTTGCCAACAACCACAGCGTCAGCCTTGCTGACACGGCTCATCGTCTGAACGTCAACGCCGACGATTCCGGTCGTGGCCGCGAAAAAGGCGTATTGCCGCAAACTGCCAAAGAAGAACAGGCAGCTATGCGCAAACTGTATATGCAGTCTGTGCTGAAAAAAGCCGGAGCAGAACAGAAACTCGTTCAACTCGGCGGACTCGGCAGCAAGAAAGAAGAAGGCACTGGCGCGGTTTCGGTGTCTGGCGACTAAAGCTTTACCTGAACCAAAACAATTGAGGTATCACCCGTACCTTTGACTCACGGCTGACAGTGGCTTTTGCTCCTGTCAGCCGAATTTATTTCCTTTGGAGTGCGGCGGCTCTAGCGCCGCTTTGGTAGTCCCTTCAAAAGGGATTCCAAAGCTACGCCTGCGACGTAGCGCCCCAAAGAAATTTGGAGACGTTGAAATGCCAAGCTCAATGCACGAGCAAGAAGCTTTACTCACGACTTTTGAAAATGCCTTCGACTTTGCCCAGGGGCAAGTCATTTCCTTGCTAGAAAAATACCCAACGGATTATTACCCGATGTACACGGTCAACGGCCAGTTCGGCCAAGATCGCAAACGATGGACTCATTGGTGCGACGGTTTTTATCCGGGAATGATGTTCATTTTTGCCGAAGCCACCGGCGATGAAGACTGGCTGGACAATGCAATTCGTTATACGACGCCACTTGAAGCTCGCCAGTATGACCGAGCCGTTCACGATCTGGGCTTTCTGTTTCATTCGACTCATCTGCGCTGGTTGGAACTCGGCGGACCAATCGAACGCACTCGCCCTTTGCTGATTCAAGCCGGCAAAACGATGGCGATGCGATTCATGGAAAAGGGTCAGTACCTGCGTTCGTTCGTCGAACCGGCTTCCTTGTTCATAGACATCATGATGAATGTCGGCACAATCTTTCACGCGGGCCTGGAAACCGAAGACGATCATTTGCTGGACATTGCAAACAAACATTGCCAGACGACTCGGCGGACGTTGGTTCGCGGAGACGGTTCGACTTCGCACGAAGCCATTTTCGATTTGAATTCCGGCGAATGCCTGCGTCAGTCAACGCATCAAGGCTATCG
>JAGNMH010000543.1 GCA_017991275.1 Acidobacteriota bacterium | reverse complement strand
AACCACGGGGAACACTGGGATCACGGGGCAGCAGAGCCGAAACCGTCTTTAGAGATGTTCCGTTATCTCTCTTTCAAATCCCAAGCGAAAATCTTGTCGAAAAAACAAGAAGTTGCAGGTGAGCTTAACTGGGGAAGAATTGGGAAAAAGGTTTTGTTTTCCCAATTCTTCCCCAGTGGTTGAATTTCCCATTCAGGCACGAAACCCGATCTATGTTTTGTCACCAGGAGAGTCTGTGATTTCCATCCGAAAAATCGTTTTGATTTTCTGTGGCTTGTGGCTGTTGTCGGCTTCGGCAATACCGCAAACCGCGCCGAAGCCTTCCCAGCCGAACATCGTCATGATTATTTCCGACGACCACGGCTGGCAGGATTATGGCTTTATGGGGCATTCGCAAATTCACACGCCGCGATTGGACAAGCTGGCTTCGCAGTCGCTGCTGTTTCGACGTGGTTATGTGCCGACGGCGCTGTGTTCGCCCAGTCTGGTTTCGATCATCACCGGTCGTTATCCGCATGAACATGGGGTAACGGGCAACGATCCGCCTGCGCCTGCCGGAGGCAAGCAAGGCAACTGGCGAAATCATCCGCAATACGTTGCCGATTGGAACGAGCTTCGGTCATTCATCAATCGCCAACCGACTTTGCCGCGATTGCTAGAGCAGAAAGGCTACGTCAGTTTGCAAACCGGCAAATGGTGGATGGGCAGTCCGGCCAACGGTGGGTTTACCGAAGGCATGAGCCACGGCGACAAAGATCGAGGTGGTCGGCACGGCGATGTGGGCTTGGAAGTTGGCCGCAAAACCATGCAGCCAATCACAGACTTCATCAGTCGCGCGCGCTCTCAGCAAAAGCCATTTTTCATTTGGTATGCGCCGATGATGCCGCACTCTCCGCACGACGCGCCGCAGCGGTTGATCGCCAAATACCGCGACAAAGCTCCCGATCTGGAAACGGCGAAGTATTGGGCCAGCGTCGAATGGTTCGACGAAACCTGCGGCCAGTTGCTGGATCAAATCGAAGGCAGCAACACGATTGTCGTTTATGTCGCGGACAACGGCTGGACTCAAGGCGACAAAGGGGATGCGATCAGCATTCGTTCCAAACGAACGCCTTACGACGCGGGAATTCGCACGCCGATTATGATTCGCTGGCCGGGCAAGGTGACGCCGCGTGTGTCGTCACAATTGGCAAGTTCACTGGACTTTGTGCCGACGTTGTTGGCGGCGACTGGCATTGAAGCTCCGAAAGGATTGCCGGGGTTGAACCTGCTCAACGATGCGGCGGTAAAAGCGCGGCGAACACTTTACGGAGCCAGCTTCACGCACGATCTGGTAAAGCTGCGCGATCCTTCGGCAAATGTGTTGACTCGGTGGGTAATTGACGGCGACTGGAAATTGTTGCTTCCTACGCCGGGGCAAACCAACGAAGAGGAACCTCAACAAACTGAGCTTTATCGAATCACCGCCGATCCTGAAGAGCGTAACAATCTGGCTGCAAAAGAGCCGAAACGAGTCGAGGCGTTGCGACGCAAACTCGACGCCTGGTGGAATCCAAAATCAAAATGATGACAAAACTAAAAAAGCATTTTTCTCCCACGAAGGCACACGAAGAAAGCACAAAGGACAAGCTTGTAGGTTTTCTTATTTTTCGTGGAACTTTGTGTGGCTTGGTGGAAAAACTCTTGCTGGGGTTGGTAGCGGTGATTTGTTTGATGTTCACCACTGGTGTGTCTCCGCAAGCTCAAAACAAGCTGCAAGCTAAACCTAACATTCTGATTCTTTACGCCGACGACTGGCGGCACGACACGCTTGGGGTTGCGGGGAACCCGATTGTCAAAACTCCAAACATTGATCGGCTGGCGGGCGAAGGCGTGCGGTTCACCAATTCATTTGTGACGACTTCGATTTGCGGAGTCAGCCGCGCGACATTGTTTACAGGCCAATGGATGTCGCGTCACGGCAATCCGGCTTTTGAGATGTTCAAAACTCCGTGGAGCGAAACTTATCCCGGCTTGTTGCGAGCCAATGGATATTACGTCGGCCACATAGGCAAATGGCACAACGGAAAATTCCCGGCTGAGCGCTTCGATTTCGGGCGGTCGTATGCCGGAACTCATTACATCAAACAGCAGGACGGCTCCCAAATTCACGTCACTCAGAAAAATGAAAACGATGCGCTGGAGTTTTTGAGGACTAGGCCAACTGACAAACCATTTGTGCTGACGCTGGCTTTCTTTGCGACTCACGCCGAAGACGAAAATCCGAAACAGTATCTTTACCAACCTCAAAGCGAATCGCTTTACCAGAACGTCACGATCCCGACACCAAAAACCGGCAGCGATGAATTCTTCAAACGACTGCCGCCTTTCATCGCCAACGAAAAGAACGAAGGTCGCAATCGCTGGCATTGGCGATTCGACACGCCCGAAAAGTATCAACAATACATGAAGGCTTATTACCGGATGGTGACCGAAGTTGACGCGACCGTCGGCAAGATTTTGGCGGAACTGAAATCTCGCGGGTTGGATGAGAACACTCTGGTAATTTTCACGACGGACAACGGCTACTTTCATGGCGAACACGGTCTGGCGGACAAATGGTATCCGTACGAAGAATCCATTCGAGTGCCGCTGATCGTCCGCGATCCGCGAATGCCCAAAGCCAGTCACGGCAAGACAAGAGATGATTTTGTACTGAACGCCGATTTGGCTCCGACGATTCTGGCGGCTGCCGGAGTTGCCGCTCCGCCGCGAATGCAGGGGAGCAATGTTGCTCCGTTGTACTTATCAGCGAAAAAGCCGAACTGGCGTCAGGAGTTTTTTTATGAACACGCAGTCATCCGCAACACCGATTTCATTCCGGCGTCCGAAGCTCTGGTGCGGCGAGACGTGAAATACATTTACTGGCCGGATTTCAAAACCGAAGAATTGTTTGACCTGAAACGCGATCCGCGCGAAGAGCGCAATCTGGCGAATGACCAAGCTCAGGCAAAACAACTGGCCGAATTGCGAAAGCGGTTTGCCGAATTGAAAGCTCAGGCGAAGTAAGAGTGAAGGCTGTGCAAATTGAAATCTCACGCAAAGCCGCGAAGGCGCAAAGAAACCAAGGAGAGAAAGATGGCTTGTTTTCTTTTCCTTCTTGGCGACTTTGCGCCTTGGCGTGAACTGATTGATTCCATTGAAGATCAATTTGCACAGGCTTCAAGTAAGAGTACGAGGTGAGAAATGGGCGCAGTTGTCAGAACATTGATGTTGACGATTGGCATCGGCTTGCTGGTGTTGGTTGGGATTGATCGTTTGCCAACAAAACATGCAACAACATACGCGGCTGGGCCGCCAAACATTGTCTTGATCTTCGCTGATGATCTGGGCTGGAAAGATGTCGGTTATCAAGGCTCGGATTTTTACGAAACGCCGAACATTGATCGGCTGGCGAAAGCCGGGATGGTTTTCACTCAGGCTTATGCCGGAGCGGGCAATTGCGCCCCCAGTCGAGCCGTGCTGCTGTCAGGCCAATACGGTCCGCGTCACGGAGTTTATGCCGTAGACAGCACAGACCGCGGGCCGAAAAACCTGATGCGCATGATTCCTGTTCCGAACAAAAGCGGGTTGGCCGAATCGAATGTGACGATGGCCGATGCGCTGAAAGCTGCCGGTTACGCGACGGGGATTTTCGGCAAATGGCATTTGGGCGGCCCGGAAGGCGCAGAACCAACGGCACAAGGCTTCGACACGTTTTTCAATTCACGCCCAAACCCGAATCAGCGACGCAATGAACCACAAGACCCCAAAGGCATTTATTCGCTAACCAGTGCAGCCGCGACTTTTATCGAAAAGAACAAACAGCGGCCGTTTTTTGCCTACCTGGCGCATCACGCCATACACACCGCGCTTGAAGCCCGGCCAGCATCACTGGAAAAGTTTAAGACCAAAAAGCCAGGTGTTCAGCACAGCCACGCGCTTTACGCTGCGTGCTTGTACGACCTGGACGATGCAGTCGGAATTCTGCTGGCAAAGCTCAAAGAACTCGGTCTGGATAAAAACACTCTGGTGATTTTTACTTCGGATAATGGCGGAACTCAGCAATCTTCTCAGGAGCCTTTGCGCGGCAGCAAGGGCGGTTATTACGAAGGCGGCATACGCGAACCTTTCATCGCTTACTGGCCGGGCGTCATTAAACCGGGAACAACCAACAGGACGCCTGTTCACAACGCGGACTTATTTCCAACCTTTCTGGCTGTCGCCGGAACGGTCGCCCCCAAAGACAAACTGCTTGATGGCGAAAATCTGCTGCCGTTGTTCAGACAAAGCGGCAAACTGAAACGACAGGCGATTTTCTGGCATTTTCCGGGCTACCTGGACACGCCCGTAATTCGCGGACGCGATGCCGACTTTCGCACTCGCCCGGTCAGCGTCATCCGAAAAGGCGATTGGAAGCTGCATCTTTATCACGAAGAGTGGTTGCTGGATGGCGGGCGCGAAAAAATCGCAAGCAACAATTCCGTCGAGCTTTACAACATCGCGGCGGATATTGGTGAACGAAACAATCTGGCCAATGCGAACAAAGCCAAACGCGATGAATTGCTGGGCGATCTGTTGCGATGGTTCAAATCTGTCAATGCGCCTTTTCCACCGAACAAATAATCCGCTGCATTACAG
>JAGNMH010000542.1 GCA_017991275.1 Acidobacteriota bacterium | reverse complement strand
TGAGCTTCGGCGACAATACGGCGGGTGTTTTCCAAACAGTAAGTTTCGTCAATATCCAAACCCAATTGGGTTAGCTTGACTGAAACATTTGAATCAACCTCTGTTTCCTGAATTCGCCCCAACACGTGGATGTATTGGCTGACATCTGATTCCGCTTCGGCGCGCGAAATCGTGCTTTCGCCAAGATGGTCGAAAGTCGCCGTGATGCCCAACTTGTTTAGTTCCTTGATTGCGACGATGGCGTCATCAATGTTTTCGCCCGCAATAAACCGGCGAGTGACTTGCTTAAAGCCTGGGACTTTGACGAAGACGTTTTTAAGCCGATGTTGTTGCGAAAGATAAAGGAGTACAGTTCTGGAAATCATAAGCTTTCAAAGGCCAACCAATTATCCTGAGTTCAAGCGAAATAAACCCACAGAGAAATTACAGTTACGATCAGTACCAGAGCAGCCAACGCCGGCAATTTGGTCTGCCAGCCGGGAGCTTCAGCCGACGCGACATCCCCAACCGAAGTTTCAAATGTCAGGTCGGCGACTTTGTCGCTGGTAGGCGCAGGAGTCACCAGGCTGACCGCCAGCAAAACTCCAACGCAGATGACAAACATCAAAATGGCGAAATGCAGGAAGTTCATTCCAACATAAAACTTCAAAAAACCATCCAGCGGCTGACCAGCGTAAACGACTTCCAGAATAAAGCGCGCCGCGCCAAGCACGAAACCTACCAACAGCGAAGCAAGCGCGCCTTGAGAATTGATTCGCTTCCAGGCGATTCCAAGCAGAAAGACTGCCGCGATGGGAGGCGAAACATAAGCCTGAACGCTCTGCAAATAAAGCCAAAGTTTGGTGTTGACGCGCCCAATCATCGGCAACCACATCAACGCCAGAATAACCATGACCAGCGTAGCCAGTCGGCCAACGTTAACCAGATGTTTTTCCGAAGCTTTGGGCCGAATCTTTTTGTAAAAATCCATCGTGAAGATAGTCGAACTGGAATTGAAAACGGCGCTTAGACTGGACATCAACGCTGCCAGCATCGCGGCGATCATCACGCCCTGCAAACCGCTTGGCATCAACTTGGTCACCATGAGTGGAAAAGCCGAATTGGAGTCCGCAGCCATCTCCGCCGGATAAAGCACGCGAGCGATCATTCCTGGAACAACCAGAATAAAGACCGGCAGGATTTTCAGAAAACCGGCCAGCACAGTTCCCGCCTTGGCATTTTGAATGTTTTTGGCCGCCAGCGTGCGCTGCACAATGACCTGGTCAGTACACCAGTACCAAATGCCAAGAATCGGCGCGCCGAAGAAAATCCCTGTCCACGGAAAATCATTGTCAGAAGATGGTTTCATCATGTTGAAAAACTCAGGCGGAACAGAAGCGTGCAAGCCAGACCAACCGCCGACTTTGTCCAAACCAATCAGCACCAACACCAAAGCTCCTCCAACCAGAATCACTGTCTGCAACACTTCGGTGTAAATGACAGCCGCCATTCCGCCCGCGACAGTGTAAATCCCGGTTGCAATCACCAACGCCACAGAGCTTTGCCACATTCCCCAACCCAGCGCGGCTTTCAGCACAATCGCACCGGCAAAAATGCCGACGGCTATTTTTGTGAAGACATAAGCGATCAGCGAAATCGTGGCCAGATAAGTCCGGCAGGCAGGGCTATAACGTCGTTCAAGAAACTCCGGCATCGTGTAAACGCCCGAACGCAGATAAAACGGCACAAACACCCAACCGAGCAGCAAAACAATCAGCGAAGCCAGCCATTCAAAATGCCCCGGAGCCATTCCGGTTGCTGCCCCACCGCCTGACAAGCCAATGAAGTGTTCGCTGCCGATGTTCGACGAAAACAACGAAGCTCCAATCGCCCACCAGGCGACATCACGACTGGCCAAAAAGTAATCGGTCGTCGTTCGCTCTTTGCGCGAGTGATACCAACCAATGGCAAAGATCACCGCGAAATACAGCACCAGCACCACGTAATCAATCGTTACCAAATGAGCTTGCAACAAGAAAATCGGGGGCATCGTTCCTCCTAAAAGTAGGTCGAACCGTCAGTTTGACCTGAGTGGCAATAGACAGTTTGCGAATCAGTTGGGAAACCAACCGGCAAATCAATTGGTGTTCTGAAGATCAGGTCAAACTGACAGTTCGACCAACTCGATAAAACCTGGCTCGTACTTTTTCAATCACGAATTCGCCTTCTAGCGTCCATCCCCACTCAGCTTTGATCGCCGGGCGTTTGTGCGGAGTGACAATCAGCACGCAATCGGAAATCCGTGCAAGCTGAAACATCAACGCAGGCAGCCAGGATTCGTCAATCAAGTGCATCGCAAAGCTGCACGCAACAAGCGAGTATTGCCTTCCGTCGAATGCGCCCGACGCAACCTGTTCAAAACTAACGGATTCTGCCTGCTGACCGGTTCTCGTCAGATAGGCTTCAGCAGTGAAGGGGTCTGCTCCGTCAATCTGGCCAGCGCCAAGCTGACGCAATGCCAAAGTGATTTCGCCGCTGCCGCAGGCCAGATCAAGCACATGGCTCAAATCCAGACTCCAACGGCTGACAGCTTCGCGCAAGACTTCAGCAATGATTGGTTCGTGCGGATTTCGGTAATCAGCGCCGAATTGAGCGTAGTAATTTTCGACACCAAGCTCTTCATAACGCCGGCGTATCGCAACGGAGTCGTCACCAGAATCGTTTGGCAAAGTTTTCGACATCGCCGATTCGACTACTTGAAAAGCGAAACTATGAATGTAGTTCTTTGAGCGGGCCAGTGCCGCATGAAAAGCAATTGCAGTCTAAGCGGAACATTTTAGATTCTCAATCGAGCGGCGTCCGACAAACTGATTGAGCAGGAAATCGGTGAGGTTAAGAATGTTGCTCATCAACAACCTTGTCCGTAGCTGTACGTTTTTCTGATGATGAAAAAAATTGCCGAAGCTTTTTCATCATCCATGTGGTTCGAATCCAGTTAAAAATGGCAACCAGCCCCAGGCGGGCAAATGGTTTTATCTCCCACAAGAGTTGCTCTTTATCCTGCCCCAATTGCCACAAATGAAGTTTTCGTTCCCTGAGAGCCTTTGAACCACCCTCTGCCCAAATAAGGTCGGTGGTTTTGATACGGTGAGACTGCTTCTGCAAATATCTGGCAGCGGCCCTCTGATCCTCCAGTCCTGATGCGCCGCCTTTTTCCTGATGCTCCTGAATCACGGTTTCATAAAGCGCAATTATTTGGTCAACCGTTTTATCCATGCTGGCCATTGCGCGAATCCGGGCTGACACTTCTGCGGCATCTGTTGCGTTATAACGGCTGATTTCCCGTAAGAGCGCTTCAAGCGTCAACTGAGATTGCAATGTTCGCACGCCGAAGTTCAACGATCTAAACCGACTTAGATCTGAGGTTGTGACCATTGAGCCAACGCCATTTCCATCACATAAAACTACTGCTGTTCCCACTGCCAGGGCTTCCAGCGCGGAGCGGCCTTTGGCAAAAACCAGGTCGTATTTACCAAGCTCAAGTTCGGGGCGGGTTACTGCGTTCCCAATGCCGGAACCTATAACCGACAGTTCCAGTTCCAACTCTTTGCAGGCCTGGCGAACAACAGGCAAATAAGATTGTTGGTTGGCGTAATTGCTGAAAACCAGCGCGCGCCGCGGCTGAGGCGGTAGCGGAGCACGAGGCTGAAATCGCTCCAAATCAACAAAGTTGTGAATTACAGTGATTGCCTTTTCAGGAATTCCACATTCAAACAACAACCGATCCCGGCAAACATCATCCACCGCGACGTATCGGTAGATACGTGGGAAAACCGGCGCCCATTCCTGCCAGGGCAACCATCCGTGGCAGTAATAAATCGCCGGGGTTCCCGGAAATGTCAGCAATGCAGTCATTGTGTCCAAATGGTGATGGCCGTGAATAATGTCAGGCGGAGCAGTCAGACTGGCAGGATCATCAATGACCGGAATTGTCGCCGCGCGGAGTTCTTCAGCAACTTTCCCCAGAATGTTGCTACAGGCAATTGGCCTATGCCCTCGCTTAAGCAGCGCCAACGCCAAATCTCTGACATACAGTTCAGTACCGGCTCTGTCGGCAAGTGTGTTATTGGTAATCAGAACTGTAAGTTCTTTCATCAGGTAGATTTCCCCACATATGCCGCAATGGCACTCGCGATCGGAGCCATATGTTCAGCCCAGGTCAGAACCTGACGATAATGCCCAGCAACAACCTGACGCCGCCCGTATTGCTCATAAAATGGCGGATTGGAAATAAAATATTCTGACCAGTAATCCGGCTCGCAATCGTGGCGAACCGGACGCAAACATTCGACGCGAAACGCCTCTTGCCCTAACTCGTCAAGTTGCCTTAATACCTCTCCGCGACCTCCCTCGTGCGCCAGCGCAACCTGAAGCTTCTGCTCCAGACTGAAGTCATCCAGTCGTAGAAAAATCGCCTTTGCTTGTAATTCAGGCGGGCAGTCGTCCGGTACTCCGGCAAGCAAAAAATCGAAATTTTCGACCATCTGACCACGATTTCGGAGAATCCGTATTGCCGCATCTATGACAAGGCGGCAAGCATCATGCGCGGAGTTATAACCCTCCATCGCATCACCGACGACGAAATCCGTCTGATCTGCCTCAAGAGCGCCAACCAGCGAGTCTA
>JAGNMH010000541.1 GCA_017991275.1 Acidobacteriota bacterium | reverse complement strand
GACGTTGACGATTCGCGGAACGATCGGCTGCGGCTCGTAAAAGCTGACAAGGATCGGCAAAGTCGTTTCGCCGGTTGCAGTAACGACTCGGACTTTGGCTTCGCCTGGCAGCAAGCCGTAAGGTAGTTGTTGGTTGATCTGCGCCAGTTGCAATGCAGGGTCGTCAAAGCCTTTTTGCCCGGCTGGCCCTGCGTATTGAGGCAAAAGCCTCCGGTCGTTGATTTCTAAAAACACGTTGTTGGCATCAATGTCATCCAGTTTTAAGCCGGAAACAATCAAACCCAAATGAGCCTGATCGCCAGTTGCCGGAATTGCTTTTATGCTGAAATCATCCGCTCTACCAAAAGCCACGATCTTTGGGTCAATTCCGAGCGATGAGGGAACTGGCCGCGTTCGTTTGCGAAGCGTAGTCCAGCAGTATTGAGTTCCAGCGCCGACAATCGAAATTAGTTGAGCGCCTTTTTCAGCAGCGAAGCGACGCAATTCGGCTTCTGGAAAATCCGCGCCTGTCCAGGTGTCTTTATCTAACTCCTCAAAATCGAAAGCGGTGATGGCGTTGGTTTGAAAACGGAAAACTCCTCCGGGTTTCAATACTCTCCAACCGTCTTCCAGGTTCGATCGAATCACTGCGGCGCTGGGAACGTGTTGAAAAACATAAGCCGACAAAATCAGGTCGAAGTGTTCGTCGGGCAACATCGGAAAATCTACGCCGGAAGTTTCGTGAAGCTGCACATTTTCAAGCGCCGCCAGTCGTTCGCGGGCCTGCCGAATCATTTCTCCAGAAACGTCAACGCCGACGACTTCACCGAAAACTGAGGCCAGATGCCTGGTCATTCGTCCGGCTCCGCAGCCAATTTCCAGCACACGCAAAGTTTTAGGATCGAGTCCGCCAGTCAGCAAAGGCAGGTCAGCCATGACCAGCCGATGGACTTCAAAGACGCCAGTTTGATCGAATTCTTCTTCGGATTGTTGAAGCCGAAGAGTATTTATGAACCACTTGGCGTCCTGGCGGGCGCGGTCGTCCCATTCGTGTTTCATCAAATAAGCGAAGTCCCGCAATTCCTGTTTTTCTTCAGCCTGATGATTCATAGATACTTGCGTCACATTGGTCGGCGATAAATTGCCAAAAGATTTTTCGACTTTCCCCAATCAAGTCAGCTCCAACAGCGCGAAACGACGTAATTGCAGTCGTGGAACCCAACAAGAAATAGAGCAGGGAACTTCAATCGAGGGAGGAACTTTACGATGAAGTGTTTTTCAATAATTGCCATTTGTTTGTTTGCTTTGATTCTTTCTACCACCGTTTGGGCACAAAACCCAACGGAACGCGCCAGCAAACGGAACGGACGGAATCGCAGCAGCAAGCTGAAAAAAATGGACTCCAACCAAGACGGCCAAATCACACGTGACGAGTGGAAAGGTCAGGATCGCGGATTTCAAAAAGCCGACCGCAACAACGACGGCGTTATTAACGGCGAAGAGGCTTTAGCCGGTGGGCGCAAATTTGGCAAGCGCCAGTTAAAGCGAATGGATGCCGATAAAAACAGGCAAATCACTCGCAGCGAATGGTCTGGCGATCCTGAAAATTTCAACAAACTCGACAAAAACAATGACGGCGTTTTAACCAGACAGGAAATCAAACGCCATAAGCGAAAAGGCTAAGCTGGAAAATTCGCTGCTGTCACAGGTGTTTCAAGTTTGGGCAGCGTTTCACTTTACCGAATCTGCACCGCGCGCAGTTTCGGCTGTTCTTTGATCTCAATCGGTTTAGTCGCTGAAGCCGATTGAGAGTGAAACTCTGCTCACTGACGGTTGGCACTTATCTTTCGTCTCGATCTAGATAGTCGAAAGCCGATTGCCGACCGTTTTCATTATTAATCAGCATGTTAGTTTTTGAAGGCTGACCTGCCTTCGATCTGAACTCTAACACACTTGCCTTGATCGAAAAACGAAGCTACAAAGCCGCTGGCTTCAAACCAATTGAGGAGGATTTTATGCCTGAAAACCTGCCCTCTCGTGAGCAAGCATGGCAGCTATTGTGCGAATGGACGATTGGCGAAAGTCTTCGTAAACACGCCCGCGCCGTCGAATATGCAATGCGTGCTTACGCTCAAAAGCACGGCGAAGATGAAGAAAAATGGGGCGTGGTCGGGATGCTTCACGATTTCGATTACGAGCGTTACCCGGACGAGCGGCATCCGCAACTTGGATCGGAAGTGTTGCGCGAACGCGGCTACCCGGAAGATGTGATTCGGGCAATTCTTTCGCACGCCGATTACACAGGCACCACACGCGAAAGCTTGATGGAGCACGCGCTGTTTGCCACTGACGAACTTTGTGGATTCCTGACCGCCTGCGCGCTGGTCAGGCCTGACAAAAGCTTCGACACCCTGGAACCTTCTTCGGTTAAAAAGCGAATGAAAGACAAAGCCTTCGCCCGCACCGTCAATCGCGACGATCTGTGGAAAGGCGCTGAAGAACTGGGGCTGAGTTTTGACGAGCATTGTGCGTTTGTTATTTCAACGCTCCGTGAGATTCAGGAAGAACTCGGGCTGAGAAAGGCGCAATAGTTTGACGATGAAATTTACACGGCTTGACGATACCCCATTCAACGCTTATCCTCCGCGCTTCCTTCAGCAGCCTTGATTGCTTCAAAAAAGATTTTTTGCTGCTGAAGTCAATCCCAAGAATTGCCACAATCGAAAGGCAGGTGAATACATTTGGCAGAAGTAAAGCTCGGCGATAACGAGACGCTGGAAAGCGCGCTCCGCCGTTTCAAACGCAAAGTGCAGCAAGAAGACATCATTCGTGAAGTTAAGCGTCATGCCTTCTACGTGCCACCGGGAGAAAAAGCCCGCTTGAAGTCAGCACTGGCTCGCAAGCGTAACCGTAAGAAATACCGTCGCCCGCCTCCACCAACGGAATAGTTTTCAGGGCTGATATATTCATCAAAAGAAAAAGGCCGCGGAAGAATTCTTTCGCGGCCTTTGCTTATTTGCCTGAACCCCACGCTTATTGCGCACGGCGTTGCTCATCGGCAACGGCTGCGCCTGGTCACGCCAACAGCGGTTTATCCGTTTCCATTGCGCCAAAAGCACTTATGACTAAATTTCCATTTCCGCTGTTACTGGCTTGCCGCTTGCCAGTAAAAAAGTTCCATACGCAGAATCAATCAGCAACCAAGTGAGGAATTTAGTTGAATCAGCAAACCACGATAGGGAAGAGTTTCAGTGTAAGCGGTGTAGGTCTGCATTCGGCATCTCCTGTCAACGTGACGGTGAAACCAGCGCCGCCTTACACCAGCTATCTTTTCCGTCGAACCGACCTCAATGATTTTGAGATTCCCGCCGCGCCTCAATACGTTTCGCACGTCAGTTACGCAACAACCCTGATGAAATCCGGCGTTATGCTTTCCACAGTCGAGCATTTGCTTTCGGCGCTTTACGGTTCTGGGGTGGACAACGCCATCATCGAAGTTGATTCACTGGAAATTCCCATCCTGGATGGCAGCAGTCGGCAATGGGTTGAGTTGATTCGACAGGCGGGAACGGTTGAATTGCCCGCTCAGCGGCCTTACCTGAAAGTGCTGAAACGAATCGAAGTCAGCGAGAAAAATCGCAGGATGAGCATCGAACCTGCCGACAACTTTCAAATCACCTGCGAGATTGATTTCAACCATCCGATGATCGGCATTCAGCAGCATGAAATCAGTTTTCGTGTTGGAGATTACAGCCGCGAAATAGCCCCGGCGCGCACATTCGGCTTTGTCGAAGAAATTGAAATGTTGAAGCAAAACGGCCTCGCTCGCGGCGGTTCGCTGGAAAACGCCATCGCACTAACCCCTGACGGTTTCCTGAATCCGGAGCCGCTGAGATTTGCTGACGAATTCGTTCGCCACAAAATTCTGGACATCATCGGCGACCTTGCTTTGGCTGGAATGCCAATCCTTGGACACGTCAGAGCTTCACGTTCTGGCCACGGGCTGCACACGATGCTGCTTTCAACTTTGCTGAGAGATCGTGAAGCCTGGGAAGTGATGACGTTTCCAGGCTAACCAGCTATCTCTTCTGACAGTCACAAATTGAATTTTCTTCTCTGTCGCGCCAGTGGCGTTTGACGATAAACCGACTCATGCGTCGTCCCGCCCTTTTCCCGTCATTGAAGCGCGAATCAGGTAGGTAGGCACTCCAGCGAAACCGCTTCGTGCTAAAGCCGCGAACGATGACGATGTCCTGCGGACGCTTTAAGGCTCCGTGTTTTTGGCGATACGCGATGATCCGAGCCTCACCCTTAGGCGGATGCTCAGCAGCTATCCCGCCGATTCCATGTGGAATAGGATTTGACTCAATAATCAAGTAACAGAATTGCTATGGCTTAACCCTAATTATTTTCCCTTCACGCATTGGTCGCTCCCATTCTTCATAAAACTTTTTGATAATCTCTTTCTGCTTTGCGGCTTCTTTTTGATTGCCGACTTTCAAGTACAAGTCGTAGAGATATTCGTTCGGCCTGATTGAATTCGATGGTTTTTTCGCGGCAGCTTTCTTGAAATACGAAATTGCTTCCTGATTACGATCCATCTCCATATAAATTCTGCCGCGCATTCCATCGGCTTCCCCTTGAGAGTTTTTTATCGGGTTGCTGTTGACGTAATTCAACAATTG
>JAGNMH010000540.1 GCA_017991275.1 Acidobacteriota bacterium | reverse complement strand
AAACAGAACTCGACAACCAAGCAGACGACAATCATTCAGCCGGTCACAGCCGCCGCCGTTTTTTGCGCGGAGTCGCGGGCACTGCGGTTTTAACAGTTGCCGCCGCCAAAACTTCGATGGCGCAATCACCAGTTTCAGCACAAACGCCAGCAGGCGACAGGCAGTCGCGTGCTGAACGTGCAATGCGGATTCGTCAGCAGGCAGCGCAAGCTCAACGAAAATCGCCGACGTTGCCGCAACCAAACAACGGCGACGAAGACGCTTACGAAAATCGTATCGGCTGTTATTCAAAAGCATTGCCGCACAACGAACTCGGCGTCGTTGATTCGCAGGCATATCAGGCTTTGTTGCAGGCGGTGACGACTTGCGCGCACAGCGATTATGAAATGATCCCGCTGGGCGGCAGCGTCAAGCTGGCAAATCCTCAGGCGGCAATGGCTTTTCAGTTTGAAGGCAGCGACCCGCATCAGTTTGCGTTGCCAGCCGCGCCGAAGTTCAACAGCGCCGAACAAGCCGCCGAAATGGCAGAGCTTTACTGGCAAGCCGTGACGCGCGACGTGGCCTTTGCCGAATACGATTCAAATCCGCTGGTCAAACAGGCAACTGAAGATTTGTCGCGCTTTTCGGTTTTTACTGCGCCGAAAAACGGCAAGCGCGTGATTCCGGCGACGCTGTTTCGCGGAGCTACGCCGGGTGATTTGACCGGACCTTATTTGTCACAGTTTTTGTGGATGGATATTCCTTACGGCGCGCTGAAGATGCAGCAGCGTTACAAAGTGCCCGAAGCCGAAAACGATCAACTGACAGATTACGATGAATGGTTGCGAGTCATCAGCGGTCACGCACCGGGTTTCGGCCTGATGTTCGACGAAACACCGCGATATTTGCGTAACGGACGCGATCTGGCCGAATGGGTTCACCGCGATTTCAGCTATCAGGGATTTTTGAATGCTGCGTTGATACTGCTCAGTTACGGCCAACCGGCAATTGATCCTTACAACCCGTATCTGGCTTCGGCGACTCAGGATGGTTTCAGCACTTTCGGCGCTCCGTACATTCTCGACCTGGTCGCTCGCGTAGCCAACGCCGCTCTGAAGGCCGCCTGGTATCAGAAGTGGCAAATCCATCGCCGGGTTCGCCCTGAAGAATTCGGCGGCCACGTTCACAACCAAATGAGCCAACTGGCCGAGTACGATATTCATGCCGAGTTGCTGAATTCGCCTGTGCTGGAAATCGTCTACAACCAATTTGAGAGTTATCTGCTGCCGATGGCTTATGCCGAAGGCTGTCCGACGCATCCAGCTTATCCGGCTGGCCATGCAACGATTGCCGGAGCTTGCGCGACAGTGCTGAAAGCTTTCTTCAACGAAAACTTCGTGTTGCCAAAACCGGTTATCGTCAACGAAGACGGCCTTTCGCTGGAAAGCTATAACGGCGCTTCGCTGACTGTAGGCGGCGAATTGAACAAGCTGGCTTCAAACATCTCGCTCGGACGCGACGCGGCTGGAGTTCATTGGCGGTCGGACAGCTCCGAAGGATTGAAATTAGGCGAAGCGGTTGCCATCAGCATACTGGCCGATCTGAAAGCTACCTGCCACGAACAGTTTCGTGGGCTGCGGCTGACGAAATTCGATGGGGCGACAATTATCGTTTGACGCTCATCTGGTTGAAGCCTGGGGGGTGATGCCACGCCATTGCTATAAACAATCGGCTTCTCTGGAGCCGGACTTCGCGGTCTCTTCATTACGCACAGGTTTCAACTTATTGCTGTAACTTGTCCAATTCCGCAAGTTCCGGCTTCAGACGCAACGGTTCGCCGACTGAACGGCGAGCCGTGTTGACGTCTTTCAAACCATTGCCTGTGATGACCAGCGCGACGCTTTCATCTGATTGAATCACACCGTCTTCACGCAACTTGATAAAACCGGCAAATGCTGCGGCGGCGCCTGGTTCGGCGAAAACTCCTGTCGTGTGGGCTAGGCGAGGAATCGCGGTAATGATGTCTTCGTCGCTGACGGCGACTGCTCCGCCGCCCGAATCGCGCATCGCCCGCAAAGCCCGCGTGCCGTCGCGCGGCTCGCCTACGTTGATGCCGTCGGCAATGGTCTGTCCGACGACCGGACGAATCACTCCGTCGCCGTTTACCGCCGCAACCAATGGCGCAGCGCCAGCCGCTTGCACGCCGGTTAATTTTGGCAACCGATCAATCCAGCCCAACTGCTGCAAATCGCAAAAGCCTTTCCACAACCCGCCGATGATATTGCCGTCGCCTACGCCGACAATGACGCGGTCGGGAATTTGCCAGTTCAGCTGTTCGGCAATTTCATACGCGGCAGTCTTTTTGCCTTCTGCCGTGAATGAGTTGTAACCCGTCGTCCGCTGATACCAGCCAAACCGCGCCGAAGCCGCCAGACACAATTCGCAAGCCTGTTCGTAGCTGCCTTCGATCAAAGCGACAGTTGCGCCGTAAATTTGCAGTTGCGCAACCTTGGCGGCAGGCGTGGTCGCCGGAACGAAGATGACGGACTTCATTCCTACGCTGGCGCACATTCCCGCAAGCGCCGCGCCCGCGTTGCCTGACGAAGCCGTCGTCACAACGCTTGCGCCCGCTTCCTGCGCTTTGACGACAGCCAACGCGCTGGGGCGATCTTTGAAAGAAGCGGTCGGATTGCGTCCGTCATCTTTGACCAGTAATTGCCGCACACCGAATTCATCTGCCAAACGCGGTACATCGTAAAGCGGCGTCCAGCCAACGCTGAGCAGCGGCACTGGCGAAGTATCTTCAACCGGCAGCAACGCGCGATAACGCCAGATGGTGAAATTGCGGTCTGCCGCAAGCGCGGCTTTGCTGATTCTTGCAGCGATTTGCTCATAATCGTAAAGCACATCCAGATTGCCGCCGCATTCGGGGCAGATGTAATTGATCTCGTCCACACGGAACGTGCGCATGCATTCGAGGCATTTGAAACCGGCGACGTTATTCATCTCAAAACCACTGTTGAACTTTTGGCATTCACCACATGCCAATAACCTGTTGGAAGTTTCAGACGAGTTGGATATCCACAGCGACAACCGCTTGTTTGGGAACCGTGACCACGACACCATCATTACTGATTTTGACGGGTAACGATGATGGTCTGACTTCGTCTGTATTTTGGAAGGTATTCCGGGCGCGCATATCGCTGTGCGTCAGCGCCACGCCACGGCCTTCGCTGGCCCGTGCGCCGCCTGCAAACCGTATACGAGCGTTGACCGGTGCATCCAGTGATGGGTTGGTGAGTGTGACTGTCAAGCGTCTCCCGCGGATTGAGGCGGAACCCGTCAGCATCGTCATTTTCGCTGGGCCTTCCTGTGTCGGGACGGTCAATTCAGCGCCGCGAATCTGCATAGGCGTCAGCCGTGCGCCCATGTGTGGCCGATACATTTCGAACACGTAAAACGGTGGCGTGCGTGTGTATTTGTCTTCGATCGCCAGAAAGAGCGAGTGAATACAGTTGACCGTCTGGGCGACGTTGGCCATTTCGAGCTTATCGGCGTGCCGGTTGAAAATGTCGAACGTGATGGCCGTGTGCAGCGCGTCGCGCAACGTGACTGGCTGGCTGAGAATGTAATCGGGCCTGATCTCTTCGCCTGGCTGATACCAGACACCCCATTCATCAAGCACGAATTTCGTGTGATGTTGCGGGTCGTATTTCCCCATGATGTCCCAGTGCGTTTGCATCACCGTTTCGGTGCGCAGCCCCTCCAGCAACACGGCGTACCAGTCCGCTGCTTTGAAATCCGCCACGCGTGTTTTGTTGTTGCGAAAATCAGAGTAGAAGTGCAGCGAGAAGCCATGCACAGGGCTGCGATGGCCGCCCTGCATTGCCGCAAAAAACCCTTCTGTCCAGGCCAGGTCCATATCGCGTGAATGCCCGCGCGGCCCGGTGGCCACCAAAAACGGTTTAACATATGCCGGAAACTGTGTGACGAACTGGCGATACTGGGTGGCATATTCGCCCGGTTTCATGTCGCCGCCACAGCCCCAGGATTCGTTGCCAACGCCCCAGTACTTCACGCCGAACGGTTCCCGGACGCCGTTGGCAGCGCGCTCATCCGCCAGGCTTTCGGTCCCCACCGGAGCGTTGCAATAAGAAACCCAGTCGTGAAATTCCCGGGGCGTACCCGAACCGACGTTGGCCGCCAGGTAAGGTTCCGCGCCTGTCAACCGGCAGAGCCGCATAAACTCATGCACGCCGAACTGGTTGGGTTCCGTCGCATGTTTGCCGGGCGGCATATAACTTTCCCAATAACTGTACGTGCGCGGACGTTTGGTTGCCGGGCCAAGACCGTCGCGCCAATGATACCCATCGGCAAAACATCCGCCGGGCCAGCGCAAATTCGGAGCGCCAAGGCGTTTCATGTCGTCAATGAATTGCTTGCGCATCCCGTCAATGTTGGGAATCTTGGAATTGCGTCCCACCCAGATGCCGTCATAGATCACGCCGCCAAGGTGTTCGATGAAATGCCCATAGATGTGCGGGTTGATGACCGGGCCCGGTTTGTCCACCGCAATCTCGATTTCGGCGTCTGCGGCCAGAATAAGCGGTGAAGCCGCCAACGCGCCGACTCCGGCTCCTGTCGCTGACTTGATGAAAGTGCGTCGTTGCATTTTGGGTGATGCCTCCTGTT
>JAGNMH010000539.1 GCA_017991275.1 Acidobacteriota bacterium | reverse complement strand
TCTTCGTGAATCTTCGTGTGCCTTCGTGGATAAAAAAAGATTTTCAGATCACTGCCGCACTTTCCAGTTTGGATGGTCAATGTGGGCATCGTTCATGAAGGCGATGGCTTGTTTCACGATGTCGGGATTGGCGTCGGCGATGTTGTTCGCTTCGCCCAGGTCTTTCGACAAATCAAACAGTTCAACTTTTCCGGCCAGCATCGGTTCACGAATGGCTTTCCAGTTGCCGAAGCGCACGGATTGCCGTCCACCCTGCTCGTAAAACTCAAAGTAAAGGTATTTGTGCGCCGCCTGCTCGCCCTTCTTTCCAGTCAAAGGCAGCACGGCAATGGAATCGAGTCCGGCGGGAATCGGCTGGTTGGTCAGTTCGCAAAACGTCGCCAGCATATCGCCGAAATAGCCGATGTGGTTGTTGGTAGTTCCGGCATTGATCTTCCCTGACCACCGAGCAATGAACGGAACGCGGATGCCGCCTTCATAAAGCGCGCGTTTCATGCCCCGCAACGGCCCCGCGGGTTTGAACATTTCAGGATGATGTTTGCCTTCGTTGTGCGGGCCGTTGTCAGAGGTGAAAACCACCAGCGTGTTTCGATCTAGCCCGCGCCGTTTCAGCCAAGCCATCATCTTGCCGACTTGCGTGTCCAGCCGGGTAATCATTGCCGCCTGGCCTTTGTCCTGATCCGCCCAGAGTTTGTCTTTGTAAATGCCGTAATCGGGAACTTCCTGTCCGTTGCCGGTTCCGCGCGCGGCTTCGTTGTTGGCGTGAGGAATTGTCGTGGCGAAGTATAGAAAGAAAGGTTTCGAGCGGTTTTGTTCCAGCCAGGTCATAGCTCTGTCAAAGATCACATCCGGCGCGTAATCCACTTTTTCTTTAGCCCAGCCGCTGCCGACTTCCTTGTTTTCTTCTGCGGGAACGTTGCGTAGCGGAAACCGTGTTGAGTTGTGAACCAGAAACGATGGGTAATAGTTGTGCGCGTGCGTTTGATTCAAGAAGCCGAAAAATTCGTCGAAGCCTTTTTTGTTCGGATGGCCTTCGGAACCGATTTCGCCCAAGCCCCATTTGCCGAACAGCGCCGTTTGATACCCCGCATCTTTGAAGACTTCGGCGACCGTGCGCTCATTTTTCGGCAAGGTTTGAATGGCCATATTTCCAGCGCCGGCATTGCCTCGCACGCTGACGTGTCCCATGTGCTTGCCGGTCATCAGAACCGCCCGCGAAGGCGCGCACACCGTCGAGCCTGCATACATCTGCGTGAAGCGCATCCCTTCTGCCGCGAGCTTGTCCAGGTTCGGCGTTTGAATCAGCTTCTGCCCGTAAGTGCCCAAGTCTCCATAACCTAGATCATCAGCGAGGATAAAAATCACGTTCGGCGTTTGAGCCTTGGGACGCGCGGTTTGCGTAAAGGTTAAACAAAAAGGCGCTGCCCCAAACAGCAGCGCCAACATAATCAATCCTGGGAAAATGTTTTTTCGAGACACAGCAATCTCCTATCCGATCATCTCCAACCCGCGCATCGTGCCGGTGCTGGTGGCGAATTTGTCGGCTTCGATGCCCAGCCGTTGCAGCACGTTCACGAACAGATTCGGCAGCGGGTAATTGCGTTCGCGGTCAAAGGCGAGATGCTGCCCGTGTTTGAATCCACCGCCCGCAAACAGCGTCGGCAGGTTCGTCGTCACGTGCGTATTCGCATCGCCCATGTTCGTGCCGTAAAGAATCATTGTGCGGTCGAGCAGCGTGTCGTCACCTTCTTTGCGCGCTTTCAAGTCGGTGAAGAGTTTGTCGAGCGCCCGCATTTGCAAACGATCCGCCGCCTCGAACTGCCGCAATTTTTCAGGCTTCCTGCCGTGATGCGAAATCGCGTGGTAGCTGTCGGCCATCGTTTCGTCGCCAATCGTAATCGCGGGCGAATTCACACTGTCGAGCATCAAGGCGACCAGCCGCGTCGAATCAGTCTCAAAAGCCAGCGCGGCAAGGTCATACATCAATCGAACCTTTTCAAAGTAATCACGCGGCGCGGCCGTATCGGCGGGCGGTTCGACGCCAACAACAGGTTTTGGCTTCTGCTCCCATTCGGCGGCCTGGCCTAGACGTTTTTCCAGATCACGAACACCGGTCATGTACTGATCCAGCCGTTCGCGGTCGCGCGGGCCGATGTTGCGTTGCAAGCGGCTTGTTTGTTCAGCCACGCTATCCATCACACTTTGGCCCAATGCCAGGCGACGAACCTGCGCCTGCACTTCGGCGGGCGTGCCAGTGACGAACATGCGTTTGAAAATTTCGGATGGCTTTTCTTCGGAAGGAATCAACACGCCGCCGCTGGTCCACGAAAGGCTGTGCTGACCCTGCTGAATGTTGACGCCGAGCGTCAGCGAAGGAAAGCGCGTCTGGTTGCCGATGTGTTCCGCCGCAAACTGATCCAGCGAAATCGTATTGCGAAAACCGCCGCTAGACGGATGCGGCGCGGCAGTCAGGAAACAATTGTCCGCCGGATGCCCCGCGTCTACGTCAGGATGCCAAACGCCGCTGAAGACCGTGAAGTCATTGCGATGCGCCTTGAGTTCTTCCAGGTAAGGCGAGAGTTGATAATTGAAGCCTTTGGAATCAGCCGCCGGAAAGAACTTTGACGGCAACACACCCAGGTTGTTGCAAATCGCAAAGAAGCGGCGCGGCACTGCTTTACTTTCCGCACGCGCAAACGCTGGCAGCATCGCGTCCAGCAATGGCAGCGAAAGCGCAACTCCGGTTCCGCGTAAAAAGCTGCGGCGTGAAAGGGCAGTTTGAGTTGAGATGTTTGGTGATTTCATCGGTTGTAACTCCTGACAATGATGATGTGAGATTCAGACCACTAGACAATCGGACTAATAACATATTTCGGCGTGGGCTACCATAAAGCCCAACAGCCTTTGCCGACTCTTTCGGCCAGAGCCAAATTGCTTATCGGTGCTGATCAATAAGGATTTGATTCCCATCAGGGTCAACAGCCATAAAGCTGGCTGGTCCCGTGGAGTTCTCATCCGCCTCTGTTAGCAACTTCACGCCCTCCGCCTTAAGTTGGCGCTGTAATTCGCGGACGTCGGTGAACGACGCGAGATTCTGCCCGTTGCTGTCCCAACCGGGATTGAAGGTCAGAATGTTTTTCTCAAACATCCCTTGAAAAAGGCCGATCACGTGATCGCCGTTCTTCATGATCAACCAGTTCTGCGCGGCATTGCCCATGAAGACCTTGAAACCGAATTTTTCGTAAAAGCTCCTTGAAGCCTCGATATCCTTGACCGCCAAGCTGACAGAAAATGTGCCGAGTTCCATGCTTTTGTTCCTTTTGTAAATAGAAGCGGTTGTCGCCGGATTGCGAGTTCAGCGATCCGCTGAAAGTTGAAATTCACGATAAACATCAGATCCATCGGCGAACCTGAGTCATGTAAGCGGAAAATTCAGAGCCAAAAAGTTTCAGCAACATTCGCTCTTCAGGTTTGACTTGAAACCGGGTCATATAAGCACAGAAGACCAGCACCAGGCCAAAACCCGGCAAGGATGAGCGCCACGCCGCAACGCCAAACAGCGCCAATGCCATTCCCAGATACATCGGGTTCCGACTCCAACGATAGATGCCGGACGAGACAACGGATGCGGTTCGTTCAGGCGAAAACGGACTCATCGTCGTTTTCCTGCGGCGAAATTCAAAGACTCCTGCGCTGACAATTCCAAATCCAAGCAGAAAAGCGATAACTGCAACAAAACGACGTTCGGGCAAGGCAAGGTTGCCAGCAGGGAGATACGCGCTCGCAGCCCAGATCATGATGGCAAAGACAATGAACAGTGCCAGCGGTGGAATTCGAAGTTCAAGGCTATTCATCTTATTTGTTCCGAAACAACTCGCTCTCGATCAGCAATTGCATCAGCGTTTTCACGCCGTAGCCTTTGCTCGCCGCGCGATCAAGAATTGCTTCGACTTTCGGGCGGTCGCTGAATTGCACGCTCGCTCCGGTCGCAAAGATAATCAGTTGATTGGTCAAGTTGCGAGCGATTTGGCGTTCATCTTTGACCAGCAGGCGTTTCAATTCCCTCACGCCCTGAAACTTCTGACCATCGGGTAACGAACCCGAAGCGTCCACCGGTTGAATGTAACGAAAGGCGAATTTCTGGCCGTTCTTGCCAATGCCTGGGGCTTTTTCGCCATCGGCCAGCGCGCGGTATTTGTCGCGCCAGCCGCCGAAGACGTCGAAGTTTTCCAGCGCAAAACCAGCCGGATCAATTTTGGCATGGCAGACATTGCAGCTTGGGTTGGTGCGATGTTTTTCCAGTTGTTGCCGCATCGTTGTCGCGCCGCGCACATCCGGTTCGACGGCGGAAACTCCGGCGGGCGGAGGCGGCACTGGTTTGCCCAGAATGCGTTCCATCATCCACGCGCCGCGCACTACGGGCGAAGTGGTTGTGCCGTTCGCGGTGACTTTCAGCACGCTGGCCTGGGTCAGCAATCCTCCGCGCACTGAATCGGGCGGCAAGGCGACGCGGCGAATCTGTGAGCCTTGAACTCCCGACAAACCGTAATGCTCAGCCAGCCGTTCGTTAATCATCACGAAATCAGAAGCGATTACATTGCGAGCAGGCAAATCTCTGCGCACGAGTTCAGCAAAAAACGCGCGCGTTTCAGCGATGGCCGATTCCACCAGA
>JAGNMH010000538.1 GCA_017991275.1 Acidobacteriota bacterium | reverse complement strand
ATAAGCCGCCAACAGAAATTGCCCGGCAACCAGATCGTTCGGCAATTCACGCAGCGCGCGTTTGCTCTGGGCAATCGAACTGTCAATCAACGCCAGACTGCTTTCGTACTTTTTGAAGGCTTCAGGGTCAAAGCCATTGCGGCGTTTGGCGACTGCGCGATCAAGCAGCTTGATGGCATTTTGATATTCGCGCTCGGCGCGAACCAGTTGCTGAGCCAGAGCTTGTTGCTCGTTTGGCGACTCGGAAGTTTTTTGAACTGCTGGGACAGATCGTGCGCTCTTCGGCTCAAGTTTGACCAGATCAGTTTTAAGCGTCGGAGCCGGGTTTGGCGTCACGACAATTTGCGGAGTTGGCATCGGTTCTTGCCGAGCAATGTTCTTGCCGTCGTCGCTTCGGCGCATCAACAAAACCGTAGTCACGACCGAAACTGCGACCAGCAAAACAGCCAACGCCACTTGCCGCGCCAACGAAGGAACCACCAACCAACCAAACATCGTCTGCCACCAAGAAGCTTTTTCCTGCTCGATTACTTGAACTGATTCCGCGGCAATTCGAGAGCGAATCGCTTCCCAGGTTTCGGGCAAAGGATCAATCGCAGTCTGTTCGTAAAACTCTGCGAAGAGCGCGTTCTCGCTTTCCAGCCTTTCGCGTTCGGCTGCACAATCAGAGCAATCAGCCAAATGCTGGCGCACTTCTGCGCTTAGCCGTTCAGCCAGCTCGCCGTAAAGGAAATCTTCCAGTTCAACTTTGCAACATTCGCAGTTCATAGCTTCTATATTCACAACTGGCCGGCCAGATAAGGTTCAATTCGCTTTCTCATCTCTGCTCGCGCTCGATGAAGATCGGTTTTCAGCTTTCCAATCGAATGGCCTGTAATCGTGCTGATCTCTTCGTAACTCTTTTCGTGAAAAATCTTCAGACTGAAAACCATTCGCTTGTCGTCGTCCAGTTCGGACAACGCGCGATGAATCGTTTCGGTCAATTCCCTGTCCAGCATGTTCCCTTCCGGCAAAACAACTCTCGATTCCAGTTTCAAACTTTCAGGCTCGTCAAGTCCGACTTTGCGTTCGTCTTTGCGAATTTGCCTGACCGATTCCCGGCAAACGTTTCGCGCAATCCCAAAAAGCCAGGTCGAAAGTCGCAGATCGTCTTTCAATCCACTCAAATTTCGATAGGCGCGAACGAAAGTTTCCTGAGCCAGTTCTTCGGCCAGTTCTCTGCTGCGGACGTGATGGTTGATGAAACTGATGACCGGACGCCCATAACGGTTGAAAATCAGATGAAAGGCCTCTTCGTCGCCAGATTTGGCACGCGCCACCACGCCCGGAGATATTTCCGAAAACGCCATCTTCTCCCTTTGATCTATTCTCTCTGCCGCGGCATCGAGGCTCTTTGGCATCACTGTTATCAGGCCTTCACCCAAACTGCTCATTCAATTCACTCACTCTGCGAGCGCCATCAGTAATTTTTCAAGTTCGCCAAGTGTGTGAAATTAAACGAGCAAAGGTTTCAAACATTGAGGAAAAACTTTGCCAGACCGTCGGCGAAATTATGCCGGATTGTGTGTTATAAGTCCGCCACTATGAGTAAAAAACGTTTTTTAGTCACAGGGGGAGCGGGCTTTATAGGCTCACATTTGGTTGACCGGTTGCTGGCCCAGAATCCCGCCAGAGTCACCGTCGTAGACAATTTTGACGAGTTTTACGACCAACACACCAAACGCTTTAACATCGAAAACCATTTACGCCATCCGGCATATCGCCTGGTCGAGACCGACATACGCAATTTCAACTCACTCCGTCAGGTTTTTTCCGAAGAACATTTCGACGTCATCATTCATTTGGCTGCCAAAGCCGGAGTTCGCCCATCGGTCGCCGATCCACGCGGTTACGAAGAGGTAAACATCGCCGGGACTGTCAACCTGCTGGAACTGGCTCATAAAAACGGCATCAAAAAATTCGTCTTCGGTTCTTCCAGTTCGGTTTACGGCCCGGCGGCGGTTCCGCCTTTCAAGGAAGACGCGCCGCTGGCACCAATTTCGCCTTACGCGGCAACCAAAGCTGCCGGCGAATTGATCTGCCACACTTACAGTTATCTGCACGGGATGAATATCACCTGTCTGCGCTTTTTCACGGTTTACGGCCCCAGGCAACGACCCGACCTGGCGATCCATAAATTCTCCAGATTGATTGCCAGCGGACGCCCAATCCCGGTTTTCGGCGACGGACTGGCAGAACGCGATTTCACTTACATTGACGACATTTTGCAGGGAGTTTTGGCCGCAGTTGATTACGAAGCCACGCCGTTTGAAGTCATCAACCTGGGTGAATCAGCAACCGTAACCGTCAATCAAATGATCGAGTTACTGGAAAACGCACTGGGACAAAAAGCCGTTATCGAACGCCACCCGGCTCAAGCGGGTGATATGCCTCGGACTCATGCCGACATCAGCAAAGCCGCCCGGTTACTGGGCTACAAACCAACGACGCCGGTCGAAGCCGGGCTTAAAAAATTTGCCGAATGGTTCAAACGCGGCGCGAAAAGCTAAAATAGCCGCGTGAATTTTCAAGGAGGCTGACTATGGCAACTCCAAAAGCAAAACTCGAAAGGCGGCTACGCACAGTCGCCGAATATCTGGAATTTGAACGGCAGTCCGAAGAACGCCATGAATTCATTGACGGCGTGATTCGGGTTATGGCTGGCGAAAGTCCAAGACATAGCAATATCAACGCCAATCTCATTATCGAGGTCGGTTTGCGCGTAAAAGGCACGTCATGTCGGGTATTTTCTCCAAACATGAAGGTTCGCAGCGGCGAACAAACCATTGCCGATTCTATCAAAGGCCTTTTTTCTTACCCCGATCTGACTGTTGTGTGCGGGCAGCCTCAACTGCACGACAAAGTTGGCGATGTGCTGACCAATCCAAAAGTCATTTTTGAAGTCCTGTCGCCTTCGACCAGCGACTTCGACAGAAGCGAAAAGTTTCGACGGCTGCGAACCTTCAACGAATCGCTGACCGATTATGTGCTGGTCTGGCAAACTCAGCCGCTGATCGAACACTTTGAGCGGCAAGCAACCGGCCAATGGTTGATGACCGAAGTCTCAGGGTTGGAAAACGAATTTCACATCGCTTCGATAAATTGTCGGTTGAAGCTTTCGGGAATTTACGACCGCGTGGAGTTCGATCTGCCAAACGAGCTGGCCCCGGAAGACTCGGAAGAAGTAACAGAACCTGCCGGAAGCGATTCTTGACAGCCCTAGATGCCAAACTTAGAATCCCGGCTCGATTCAACAGCAATTCAATCACGCCTTTTCAACGGAGAAAAATTTGTACAGTGAACACCTTATAGCGCCGACTCCGGCTTCAACGGGAAAGACGATTGCGGCTTGCGTGGCCGGATTCGTGTTGCCCGGCCTTGGCCATGTCGTGCTCGGCAAATTTGTGCGCGGAGCTTTAATCGGCAGCGTCGTCATCATCATGTTTACGCTTGGTTTTGTGATGGAAGGCCATCTTTTCACCCCGGCAGCAGGCGACTGGTTAACCTGGTTTTTCAGCTTTCTGGATGTCGGCGTCGGAGTTCCGTATTTCGCCTGCCTGGCCAATGACTGGGGTTTTCAAATCACTCCTGAACAAGCTGCCAAGGTCACTTATGAATATGGCAACACCTTCTTTTGTGTTGCCGGAGCCTTGAACATGCTGGCCGTTATGGATGCTTACGATATTGGCATTGGGAGGAAGGCATGACTCATTTTCTGGCTTTGATTCTTTTCAGCTCACTGGTTTCCGTCGCCTTTGCAGTGCTTTCGTCCGAACATCACACAACTCAGGAACGCATCCAATACGGCCTGAAAGTCTTCGGTTATTTCGTCGGCCTGGGCTTTGTCATCGCCTGGGTGTTGTACTTTCTGCCTCTCTGAAACCAGGTCTGAGGACTGAGTGCTGAGCACTGAGCACTGAAGGGTGAGTGAAGATAAAAAATTCGCTCAGTCCTCAGCACTCAGTCCTCAGCACTTTTCGTTTATGCAGTCACAAAAATTCTCACTGATGCTGGATTCGGTTCGCCGCTTGATGCGTGGCGGAGCAACGGCGCGCGCCCTGAATGTGCTGAAGAAAAGCCGCCCGGCTGATGTCGCCATGGTTTTGCAGGCCCTGAGCGACCTGGATCGTAAATCGGTTTTCTCGGCGCTGGCCCGGTCGGAAACTGCTCTGGCGGCCACCAGCTTGAGCGAGTTGAGCCAGCAAGAAGCCTTTGAATTGCTGAAAACGTTGACGCCCGAAGGCATAGCCCAGGTTTTGCAGGAACTGCCCAGCGACGACGCTGCCCAATTCATTGCCGAGTTCCCACAGGAATTGCGCGAAGAGTTGTTGGATTTGATGAAGGTCGAGGCTTCGACTGAGGTGCAGGAACTGCTCAGTTTTGCTGAAAACACTGCCGGTCGAATCATGACTCCTGACGTGTTCGCCTTGAAAGAAGACCTGACAGTCAGCGAAGCCATCTCCGCCATTCAGCGAGACAGCAGCGACATCGAACTGGTCTTTTACCTGTACATCGTTGACGACCGAAATCATCTGGTCGGAGTTTCCAGCCTGCGACAATTGCTGCTGGTTCCGCCGACAACTCCGCTTAAAAAGTTTATGAACGGCGACGTTATCAGCGTCGCAACGGACACT
>JAGNMH010000023.1 GCA_017991275.1 Acidobacteriota bacterium | reverse complement strand
AATTGATGCGGGCCGGCCATCGCCACTTAAAGCTTGCCGTCGTGCATAACCGCATCCCACGGAGAATTCAGCGCGACATTTGTCCCAATGCCTTCGACGTTGAACTTCCTAGCCTGTTCGCCTGTGCCAACCAGCGTTTCAACCGTCCGACCTTTCAAGTCAACTTTGCGAATCAGGTGATTTTCGGTGTCGCAGATATACAGCGATTCTCCGTCCAGCGCGACGCCTTGCGGATGATTGAATTCTGCTTCGGCAAAGCCACCGTCGCGTTTACCCAAGGAACCATCGCCAATCACATCCTGAACTGTTCCATCCATTGAAGTGATGATGATGCGGTTGTGATTTGAGTCGGTGATAAACAGCCGATTGCCTGCCTGGTCGGCCAGCACTTTACCGGGGTAGGCCAACAGACTGGGTGGCGCGGAGAATTTCTCCAGTTTGAATTTGACAGGAGTTTCCACCAGTTCATTTCTGGATCGAAAGTAATCAGCCATTTGACCAATGGCATTATCGAAAACTTCAAAGATTCCTTCGCCGGAATGCGAGCCGACAACTTTACCTTTAGGGTTAATCAGCACCAGCGTCGGCCACGATCTGGCGGTGTAGCTTTGCCAAACGTCAAAGTCTTTATCGTTGATGATCGGGTGTTCTATCTCGTAACGCAGCGCGGCCTGGCGAATCTGTTCCGTGCCTTTTTCGTTCTGAAACTTGGCAGAGTGAACTCCGACAACGACCAGTTGGTTGGCGTATTTCGCTTCCAGCTTTTTCAGGTCAGGGATAATGTGCATGCAGTTGATGCAGCAGTAAGTCCAAAAATCCAGCAGCACAATTTTCCCGCGCAGGTCGCGCAAGCTGATTGGCTTTTCAGTGTTCAGCCATTCCAGGCCGGTGGGGAAGTCAGGCGCGTTTACTTCTCCTTCAAACAGCTTGTTTTTGGGCACATCTTTTGACGGCATCGGTTTCTTCTCTTGTTGGTTTTCCTGGGCAAATTGCGAGTTTACAGTAACGAAAGAAACCAGCGCGACGACGGCGACAAATGCCGCAAAGCCACGAGTAAATCTGGTTATCAGTAATTGATTCGATTTCAACATTTGGCGCTACCTCGATATTGATTTTCTGGGCTGCAGATGCGGGCAGCCGGATTATAGATTTCGGGCGAGGATTATAAAAAGGCTGCGCAGAACTGTCAGTGAGTACGGCTACAGTTGGCTGACTTTCAATCAGGATTAAGAATTTGACGAACGGCGCTCAGCCAAAGTAGATTCCGCCACGTTCTATTTGATCTCCAAACCTATTAAACAACCTATTCAATTTCTCGGAGGTGCAGCCGTGTCTTTTCGTCGTCTCTTTTATTCCTGTTGTGCGTTGTTGCTGACAATCACAGCGGTGTTTGCTTTTGCTTCCATCTTTGTTTCCGCCAGTAACGACCCTGTTAAATCCACAGCGGCCAACGGCACGATTGATTCAAAAACTTTCGAGCAATTGGAATGGCGCAGCATTGGTCCTGCGATCTTTGATGGTCGCGTATCTGATGTCGAAGGCGTGCCTGGAAACCCGAATATCGTGTTTGTCGGTTCGGCTGCGGGGGGAGTTTGGAAAACAACGAACGGCGGTGTGACCTGGAAACCAATCTTTGAAAGGCAAAACACGATTTCCGTCGGAGACATTGCTCTGGAGCCAAACAACCCAGACGTGATTTGGGTCGGCACCGGCGAAGGTAATGCGCGAAATACGGTTTCTTTTGGAGACGGAGTTTACAAGTCTACGGACGGCGGAAAAACCTGGCAAAACATGGGATTGAAAGACACGATGTACATCACGCGCATCGTCGTTCATCCGACCAATCCGAACATAGTTTTTGTCGGCGCGCTCGGCCACAACTTCGGCCCGAACGAAGAGCGCGGGGTCTTCATGACCACGGACGGAGGCAAATCCTGGACAAAGACTTTGTATGTAGACGCCGAACACGGCATTTCAGACCTGGACATTGACCCGCAAAATCCGAACATACTTTATGCAGGAGTCTGGCGTTTTGAACGCAAGCCGTGGACATTCACCAGCGGCAGCGAAAAAGGGGGCGTGTTCCGTTCGATTGACGGCGGAAAAACCTGGGCAAAATTGACCAACGGTTTGCCGAAATTGATTGGACGAATTGGGGTTCGCTGTGCGCCGAATAATCCAAACATCGTTTATGTAATTGCCGAAACCAAAGAAGGCGCGATGTTCCGCTCAGATGACAAAGGTGACAGCTTCCGCAATGTTTACCGCCAGTCGAACATAGTCGGTCGAGGTTTTTATTACACCGACGTGCGCGTTGATCCGCAAAATGAAAACCGTGTTTACGCCGTTGCTTCGCCTCTGTTTGTTTCGATTGATGGGGGGCGAACCTACAAAACCATCGCCCCGCAAATTCACATTGATTACCACGCCATGTGGATTGATCCACTGAACCCGAAACTCATATGGGTAAGCAATGACGGCGGAGTGGCTGTTTCCACCGATCAAGGAGAGTCGTGGGAATACGTCAATAACATCCCTGTTGCTCAGCCGTATCACGTCTATGCCGACAACCGCCAACCGTTTTACAACGTGATGGGCGGAATGCAAGACAACGGCAGTTGGACTGGGCCTTCGCGCACACGCGAACCTGCCGGAATCTTGAACGACGATTGGCGAATGACCGCGTTTGGTGACGGGTTCAAAGTCATAAATCGCCCGGACGATCCCGATGTTTACTTGTCGCTTTCGCAAGGCGGAAACATTACCACCACAGACATGCGAAACCGCGAACAGCAATCTTTGCGAGCTTATGCAGGCGGCGGGCGCGGAGCGGCGGAAAATCAAAAGTATCGTTTCAATTGGAACACTCCACTGGTGATTTCGCCGCACAACAAAACCACGATTTACATGGGTGCAAATGTTCTCTTCAAATCCACAGATTTCGGCAAAACCTGGGAAAAGATCAGTGGAGATTTGACGACCAACGACCCTGCCAAGCAAAAGGAGCCGGGCGGTTCGATCTCAAACGAAAACTCCACGGCGGAATATCACTGCACGATCATCAGCGTGAATGAATCTCCCGCCAAAGCCGGAATCATCTGGGCAGGAACCGACGATGGAAATTTGCAAATGACAATTGATGGGGGCAAAAACTGGTCGAACGTGACAAAGAATGTCCCTGGTCTTGGTGTTAATTCGCCGGTCTCACATGTCGAACCTTCGGTCACAGGAGCCGACACCGCTTATGTATCCTTTGATCGTCACATGCTGGACGATTACAAACCTTATGTTTTCAAAACCACGGACGGCGGAAAAAGCTTCACGAACATCACGGGCAATTTGCCGTCGCAGGCTTATGTTCACGCGCTGAAAGAAGACCCGAAAAACACTGGATTGCTTTACGCCGGAACTGAGCTTGGTTTGTACGCAACTTACGATGGTGGAAAAAACTGGATAGAGCTTGGACTGAAAAACCTGCCTCACGTAGCCGTTCACGACATCTTCGTGCATCCGCGCGAAAACGATTTGATTCTGGCCACGCATGGTCGCGGGTTCTGGATTCTGGACGACGCAACGGCCATTCAGCAGATGAACTCAGATATTGCCAGTAAAGATGCAACGCTGTTTGATATTCGTCCGGCCATTCGATTTACCACGCGCTTCACGCGATACGGCATTGGCGACAAACCCTTTGCCGGGCCGAACCCGCCAAGCGGAGCGATTATCACTTACTTTCTGAAAGACAAGCTCGACGCCAAGACGACGGCCAAACTTCAGATTCTGGATTCCACTGGCAAAGTCATTCGTGAGGTCACCAACATCTCGAAAGAAAAAGGCTTCAACCGTGCCGCTTGGGATTTAGCGACTGAGGGCGCGACTCCGCGTCGGCAACCTACGCCTGGTCAACAGGATCAGGCTGGAGGCGGAGGCGGTTTCGGCTTCCGTTCACGTGGTCCTGAAGTGTTACCCGGAACTTACACCGTCAAACTGGTCATTGGCGACAAATCACAAGAAAAGAAAGTTCTGGTAGGTGTTGATCCAACGGTGAAAGTGACTGCGGCAGAGTTGCAGGAACAATTTGAGCTTTCGTCGAAGCTGCAAGAAATGATGTCGAAAGTGAACGTGACTTTGCGTGCGCTGGACAACGTCAAAGATCAGTTGCAGCAAATCGAACGCACGGTCAAAGCTCAAATGGCCGACGCGCCCAAAGAACTGACAACCGCCATAGCCGATTCCATTAAACAGATTGATGCTGAAATCGGGAAGCTGGCCAGTCGTGGAGGCGGAGATTCCGAAGGTGGGTTGCGAGGCGGCAAGCCTCTGATCAGCGAAAAACTTTCTTCGCTTTTCGGCACTATTCAGGGAGTCAATGCCGCACCAACCAAAGCGCAAAAAGAATTCTTTGACGAGATTCAACCAGAATTTCAAACAGGAATCACCAATGCTGAAAAATTCATCCGCGAGCAATTGCCGAAAGTGAATGACCCATTGAAAAAACACAATGCTCCCATTGTCCTTCTTGGCAAGGTGAGTTGAGCAGCAAACCAATTGTGGATGCGAAGCAGCTTCGCATCCACAATTGGTTTTTCTCCATCCTGGAAAAACAAATTGCCCTCCTCAAGCCGAGTGCTATAATCCTCCCCTAAGAAAAACTATTATCAACCGACATAGCGTATGTGGTTTCAGCCACATCGAAAGAAAAACGCTATTTCTCAAAGAGCGTTGTTAGCTGTCCCTCTTCCCTGACAGTAAATTAACACCACACGCTTGCGGATTACCGCCGGTTTCATTCGACAATGACTCCAGTCTCTCCTAGTCATGGCCACTGCCAACCCATTCTGACGGAACGCGAGCACCAATGGTTAACCAGCCAAAGGAGAAAAGACCATGAAACCGTCACGATACTCATTGTTCGTTGTCACCACTCTTATTTTGTTCTGCGTTTTGCTGATGCCGCTCACATTTGAGCAGCGGGAGGTCACCGCACAGACTCAGGAATCAACTATAAGCTTTCCGCCTGACCTCAGTCCTTACATGAGGCCTGCCATTCCTGAAGATTTAAACCCCATTCCCAGATCAACACCAACGCCAACCCCAACTCCGCCACCGCCAGGCATTCGCCGCACACAGCCCCGCATAGCGTCATCACTTGGCACAGTACCGATTTTCATTCGCGATGTGGTGGTCAGCAATACGGATGCGACGCTAACCACTAACGATACCTTTGGCGATACAGAACCAACCATCGCCGTGAACCCGCTTAATCCAAATGAAGTAGTGATAACCGCATTTTCCGGAGGCTGGGGAGCGAACGCCCCATTGTGGCATTCCACAGATGCAGGTGCTACTTGGACGAAACAGTTCAGTATCCCCTCGCCTCCAGGCATTGCCGCCAGCGGTTGTCCATGTGATCAAGTCGTGGATTATGGACGTGGCAACCGTCTGTCCATCACTTTTCTGATTGGCAGCACTGGCAATTTGAATGTCTTCAGCGGGACAACAACTAATCCGGCGAATGCACTTTCATGGGGATGGCTGCTGATGGGCGGAGTCACACAAATGACAAATTTGGCTGCGATGAACAATACTGACCAACCCTGGTTGCAGGTGACACGCGACAACTTAATGGCCGATGAAGATGATGTTTACGTTGCATACGACGATTTCAGTGGTGGCCCGGACATGCAAGTTTCCGTTGCTAGCAATTCCAATCCGCCCAGCTTCACGCCGGACAATCAGTCCGGTACTTCAACCGGTTCGATCAATCCCGGCCATCGCTTGACGGTTGATCCACGCAACGGAACTGTTTACAGCCTCTTCCAACGCTTCAACGCCGCGGGAGCTGGGGGATCGAAAAACATCAACTTTATGCTTAACCGTTCGACTGATGGTGGCGCGAACTGGGGGCTTAACGGAATGGCTGGTGGCATCATTGTGGCCACTGCGGACAGCACTCAGCCGACGGCGAAATTCGGCACGGTCAATGCACTGTTGGGCGGAGTTGATCATGCGGGAGTCGATCCGACCAACGGCGATGTTTATTACGTTCACGGCAATCGTGATGCGATAACCGGCAACAATCGGTTGAGCATCAGACGATTGACAGACAATGGCATGGGTGGATTGAACATAGGCGCGCCGAACTTTGTTACCGGTCAGGTGCAGGCGGCACTGCCTTCGGTAGCGGTGACAACCAGCGGCGTGGTCGGCGTGCTTTACACGACCTTCGACGGATTTGGGATGAGTGGTTTCCCGGTCTTCACAGCGCATCTGGCGATGAGCACAGATCAAGGCGCGACTTTCACCGACCGTGTGCTTTCAACCTTCCTGTCGGTGGCGATGGACAACATGAATTCGCGTCAGCGGGTGTTGGGCGATTACCAGCAACTGAAAGTCGTCGGCAACACGTTTTACGGAGTCTTCACTGGCAACGGTGTGCCTTTCGGTCGTCCGTTCGCCAATCACGATCCGATCTTTTTTCGTGTGACGCTCGACCCTGATATTCAAGCCCCAGCCAGCCTCCCATTCAGCGACACTTGCGTCGGCACAACCAGCACGCAGAATTTGATGGTTTGCAACAATGGCGGAGCCGATTTGAATGTCGCTTCGATCAGCTCATCAAGCACGCAATTTTCCGTCGTCACGCCAATGGGAGGTTTTCCGAAGACAATTACTTGCGGCACCTGCTTCAACTTTCAAGCGAACTTCACGCCCACCAGCGCCGGGATGAAATCCACCAGCCTAACCATCGCCAGCAACGACCCCGACATGCCGTCTGTTATGGTTGCAGTTTCAGGCTTGGCCAGACAGCTTCAGTCCATCACTTGTCCGACAGATGTGATTGCAATCACGCCCAATCCGGGGGATATAAGCGTCGTAGTCAATTATCCACCGCCCGTGATCGTTGACCCGGCGTGCGCAACCAGCGTTGTTTTCTCTAAAGCATCGGGAACCAGTTTCCCGCTGGGCACGACGACTGTTACGGTTACGGCAACTGACGCGGGGATGAATTCGGTCAGTTGCAGCTTCAAGGTGACGGTCTTTGATGTTTGCATGCAGGACGATGTCAGCGGCGACATTCTGCGTTTTAATTCGTTTACCGGAGATTATCAGTTTGTTCGCTGCGGCACCGGGGGTGTCACCGTCAATGGCAAGGCAAAAGTTACACGAACAGGTTGTTTGACGAAATTGGAGGATGCGAAGCTTATGGCGACGCTTGACCGCTGCATCATCGCTCCCGCAAACATGGGCAGCGTCAAGTTCAAACCCAACCCCATTGGCCCCACGTTTTTCATCAACGACAGCAACACTACAAACAATACCTGCGCTTGTCCGTAATTTTTAGCGGAAGGCTCTGGCAAAAAACAAAAGGCGCAATGAATTTTTTCGATTCATTGCGCCTTCGTGTGATTGTTGGTGTTTATTGATGTCGGCTTTCAAGCAATCGGTAAGGATGCGTTTTGGCGTAGTTGTATGCCGTCCAGGCAGCGATCAAGTGGCAAACCCATCCGAGCAACCCTCCTGTCCCGATCCAGAAACCGGGTGTGATTATCAGCCAGAAAATTCCTCGCCAAATTGCGCCGTTATAAATTTGGCCGACGCCGGGAATGAATAAACTCAAAACTGCTGACGTTCCAGGATTTTTCATTTCGACTACCTCCTACATTGGGTGATACGAAAGCCGCGCGGAAAAAAGTTCCCTCCGATCAAAACACCGACCGCTGTCGAACAGTTTCTTTCGTAGCCAAACTGAATCGCTGCTCGATTTCGCCGCCTTTGATAATTTTTGTAGAGACATATTCGCCCAGCGCCGGGCCGTGTTTGAAACCGTGGCCGGAACCTCCACCGACCAGCCAAACATTGTCGAAATCCGGGTGACGGTCAATCAGGAAATTTCCATCTGACGTGTTTTCATATTGGCAAACACGCGATTCAATCAGCGGCGCTTGTTTCAGCGCAGGGAAGCGTTCGGCCAGAAATTTTCTGACTTCGGCCAACACTTCAGGTGTCGTCATCCGCTCAACCGTATCCGGGTCAATGTTTGATCCGTGGCGATCAAGCGCGATTTTGAATCCACGGTTTTCCAAATCCGGCAAACCGTAAAACCCAGCGCCAAAATCAATCCAAGTCGGCATTTGCGGCGCAGCAAATTGCTTGTCACCTGCCTGTAGTCCAAAGAAAAAAACTTCCTGTCTGGTGGGATAAATCCGGCTTGAAAGCAAATTAGGAAACAATTTCGGTAGCCAGGGACCGCAAGCAAAGACGAAAATTCCGGCCTTGATTTCTTCGCCGCTGACGGTTTTCACGAACCCGAGCCGACCTGACCCGACTGGCATTGTTACTCCTTCAATCAGCACATCGCCACCCTGTATGACAAATTCTTCGGCGACTGTTTGGATTGCTCGCCTGGCCAGTAATGCTCCGCTGTCAGGTTCGTAAATTGCCCAATTCACATCATCGAATTTAATTTGCGGGTAACGCCTTTTCAAATCATCACGCCGTAATTCTTCAAACTTGACGCCGACGTTTTGCAGAGTAGTCAGCGTTGCCATCGTATAAGGGTCGTTTTCACGTGCCATCCACAGCACGCCTGTAGGTTGAAATAGCTCTGGCCTGCCGGCTTTTGCAAACAACTGTTGCCACAACCCCAGCGACCGATTTGACCAACGCGTGTAAATTTCGTCGTCCCCATAACCCATGCGAATAATGCGCGACTCACCGCCCGAACTTGCCCGGCTGTGGGCCACACCATAAGCGTCAATCAACGCAACCTTCATCCCAGCGGCTTGTTGAAGCCAATGAGCAGTCCAGGAACCGAAAACTCCAGCGCCAATCACTGCTATGTCATAGTTTTTGGTCATTTGCTTCTCCGAAATGTTTGGCAAACAGTTATTCACTTTTCTTTCAAATTTTCTGCCCGCCTTGTCCAAAGCTTTGCTATTTTACTCGACGCCATGAACGACAGAATTCTGATTAAAGACACAGCTATTATCACGCTTGACCCGCAGAACCGTATTTTGCAGGGAAGTGTAGTGATTGAAAATGGACACATCGCCTCAATTGAATCAACCGCCTCGCTATCTACCTCTGGCTTTGACGAAATAATTGACGGTCAAGACCGCGTGCTGCTTCCGGGTTTTGTACAAACTCATATTCATCTTTGCCAAACTCTGTTTCGCGGAGCTGCTGATGATCTGGCCTTGATTGATTGGCTGAAACAGCGCATCTGGCCAATGGAAGCGGCGCACACCGCTGAGTCGCTTTACGCTTCGGCTAGGTTGGGAATTGCTGAATTGATCAAAGGCGGGACAACTTGCGCGCTGACAATGGAAACGGTCAATCACACCGACTCCGTTTTTCAAGCCGTCGAAGAGTCAGGATTCAGAGCTACAGTGGGCAAATGCATGATGGACGCTGGGGAAGATGTTCCAGTTGAATTGAATGAAGCGACAGAAAGCTCAATTGCCGAATCGCTGCTTTTGTTGAAGCGTTGGCACGGTGCTGCGGGTGGCCGCATCCGTTATTGCTTCGCGCCCCGGTTTGCCGTCAGTTGTTCGCCTGAGTTGCTGGAACGAGTAGCTGATCTTTCCCGCAAACACGGTGTGCTGGTCCACACCCATGCTTCGGAAAACCAAGAAGAGATAGCCATCGTTGAAAAACTGACGGGGAAGCGAAATATACATTACTTGTATAGCGTTGGACTAACCGGTCAACATATTGTGCTGGCCCATTGTGTTCATTTGGATGAATCAGAAATGGCGATGCTGCAATCCTCTGGGACTCATGTTGCACATTGCCCGTCATCGAACTTGAAACTCGCTTCAGGCATCGCGCGAGTTTCGGAAATGCTTGAGCGTGGAATTTCAGTTTCACTTGGAGCCGACGGCACGCCGTGCAATAACCGGCTTGATATTTTTACCGAGATGAGAATGGCAGCTTTGCTGCAAAAAGTTCTTCATGGCTCACAGTCACTCCCGGCCCTGACAGCTCTGCAAATGGCGACGCTGAATGGGGCCAGGGCAATGGGACTTGAAGACCAAATCGGCAGTATTGAAACAGGAAAACGAGCTGACCTTGTGTTATTAAATTTGAAATCGCTACACACCACTCCAAAGTTCGACCTTGTCTCTGCCGTAGTTTATGCGGCGGAAACAAGTAATGTCGAAACAGTAATTATTAACGGACAGGTTGTAATGAGGAAAAGAGAGTTGCTGACAATGAACGAAAGTGATGTGTTGTCAGAGGCCGAAAAACATTCACTGAAATTTGCGGCTATTTTTCAGGAGGCTTGAATAAAAAAACCAAAGGCCGAGACTAAAACCATAGCCTCGGCCTTTGGCAATTTAATAACTCATCAAAACTCAAACCGCGTCAGCAGTCTTAAAAGGTTTCATTTCTGGTAACTTCTGATCTGATTTATTCAGGCCCTTAGCGTCTTTGCCGTCAAGCATGTGGCACTTCCCGTCAAAAACCGCACCGTGTTCGATCATTAATGCCGGAGTATAAATGTCTCCATAAACTCGACCGGTTGGGTGAATCTTGACACTGGTTTTTGCCGTGATAGTTCCTTCGACTATGCCGCTGACTTCGACTAACCCTGCTTTGACTGTAGCTTTGACTCGGCCTCTTTCCATAATCAAAAGCGAACCTGAATCCGAGGTGATAGTTCCAGAAACATTAGCGTCTACTCGCATAATTTCTGAGAACTTAATCTCTCCTGCGATGTCCGTACCTTCACCTAGAAAGCTGCGAAGGTCGGTTGGACTGTCGGTACTCGATGGTCTGCTGCTGCCAAATTTCATAATTTAACGCCTCCTAAACTGAATTTTAATTGAACTGTTGAGATTTAAGGGTAGGGGCAGTTGCCGATTGAATTTTTTTGAATAGAAACTAGAAGTGCAGTTCGCGGGGAGGGCTAAACACCTTTAAGCTTCTGGCTTCCGCATAATAATCGAGTAAACTCTGTCCAATTCACTTATCGAACCGAATTCAATCTCGATCTTGCCTCCATTCTGACTCAGGTTAATCTTAACTGGAGTGCCAAGATACCTTTTCAACTTTAACTCGGCGGCGCGGATGTTAGCATCATTGGTATTTGCTGTCGAGCTTTCTCTAATTGAAGGGTTTGAAGTTGCGCGTTTAACAGCTTGCTCTGTTTCGCGAACAGATAATTTGCCAGCAATGATCTCTTCGGCCATCCGCAATTGGTCTTTTTCCGACTCCAACCCAAGCAAAGCGCGAGCATGTCCCATCGAAAGCAACTCTTCTTCCAGCATTTTTTGGATTTTTTCTGGTAGCTTCAACAATCTTAGATAATTGGCAATTGATGACCTATCCTTGCCGACTCGATGAGCGACTTCATCTTGTGTAAGCCCAAGAGTTTGAATTAGCCTCTGATAAGCCAAAGCTTCTTCAATTGGATTTAATTCCTGGCGTTGTATGTTTTCAATCAGCGCCAATTCAAGTAATTTTGCGTCAGGAATGCTGCGTATAACGGCATTAACTTTATGCAAGCCAGCTCGTTGTGCAGCTCTCCAACGACGTTCACCCGCAACAAGCTGATAACGTCCACTGGAAACCCGGCGCAAAAGAATCGGCTGTACTAAACCGTTGACTTTAATTGATTGAGCCAACTCTTCCAGTTTGATTTCATTGAAATGAGACCTGGGCTGATCTGGATTTGGCTCAATGAGATCAATATCCACTTCCAATAATTCATCGCCTTGAGCCAGTGAATCGGCTAACAAGGCACTAAGCCCTCTACCCAGCGCTTTTCTTGTCATTTTCCATCACCTCTTTGGCAAGGTTCATATAACTTTCAGACCCACGAGATTTGATGTCGTATAGGATAATCGGCTTTCCGTGGCTTGGGGCTTCAGCAAGCTTGATATTTCTGGGAATCACCGTGTCGAACACCTGGCTACCAAGAAAGTCCCTCAGGTCGGACACGACTTGATTGGCAAGATTGGTTCTCTCGTCATACATGGTCAATAGAAACCCTTCAACAGCCAAACTCTGATTCAAACCGCGGCGGATTCTAACTAAAGTGTCCCAAAGATCGGTCACTCCTTCCAAGGCGAAGTACTCACATTGAATTGGTACTATTACTGAATCGGCTGCCGCCAAAGCGTTCAAATTGAGTAAACCCAGGCTGGGAGGGCAATCAAGAATGATGTATTCAAAATTTTTCCGCTCTTCGCTGATTACGTTCCTCAAAAAGAACTCACGGCCTTCAATATCTATTAACTCGACTTCCGCACCAGCCAGATTTCGATCTGAAGGAACGATCTTCATAAACTCCAATTCAGTGCTGAGAATCGCCTTGCCAATCGGCTCCTGCATTACTATCGAGTGATATACACCACGCTTGAAAGAACCTTTTTTGATACCCGACCCACTTGTTGCATTGGCCTGCGGATCAAGATCAATCAAAAGAGTGGGAACTTCAGCGACAGCAAGCGACGCTGCCAGATTTATCGCGGTCGTTGTTTTTCCAACTCCGCCTTTTTGATTTGAGATTGCAATTACTTTTCCCATTTTTACCTGCTTGAGGAGAGTGTCAACTGATAGCCATCAAGAAACCGACATTACCACAAGCCTTCAAACGTTTCACGTGGAACTTAATCGAAAGGAAAGTCAGGCCAGAAAATCTTCAGAATGTTTCACGTGGAACTTAGAGCATTGATGACAAACCTGCGTTCGGAGCCGAGGATTGGCGCAAGTGCAACCTGAAATCCTGGCTCTGAAACTTCTCGGAACTTTTCGCCCAAATCATCCGCTCCCAAAACGATCATTTGCCGACAATTCCCGCCCAGCGCGATCATTTCCGAAATTACGCCTTCCATCTTTTCAACCGCGCGGGCAATCAGACAGGAATTGGCAGGCAATTGGCCGATTGATTCTATTCTAGCTCCAACAACTCTGACGTTTGTAAGCTTCAAAGCCGAAACCGCTTCTTCCAGGAAAACGACTTTTCCGCGCTTCGATTCAACAAGGTTAACGACAAATTCCGGTCTGAGTATCGCCAAAGGAATTCCAGGCACACCCAAGCCGGTTCCTAAATCCCAAACCTGTTCAATGGAACGCAAAATAAACGTCTCAGCAAAATCAGATTCGTAAATGTGGCGTAAAAAAAAATCGGAAGGCGTCGTCAAAGTGGTTAAATGAAGCCTGGCATTCCATTTTAGAACTAATTCGTAATAGCCTTTAAGTCGTTCAAGTTCCAGGTCAGAGAATCCCGCCCCGGTTGAGCGCCCATTCTTTCTAAGCAGTTCTTCAAATTGACTGATACTTTTCTGGTTCACAAAGTTTGTTGGCGGGAGATGAGTTCGACATGAACAGTAAGCAGCGAAAGCGCCGCCGGAGTAATTCCTGGAATTCGCATAGCTTGTCCAATGGTCTGCGGGCGAACACGGTTTAGCCTTTCAATCATTTCGTTCGACAAACCAGGGAGCTGTGAGAATATCAAGGTAGACGGGATTGCTCGATCTGCGGATCTCGCTAAGCGCGCCGCCATGTTTTCCTGGGAAGTTAGATAACCTTGATATTTGAAATCGGTGACAACGGTTGTTAGATAGCCCAGGCTGTCAGAATCGCGTAACTCTTCTGGGATTAAGTGAAGCAGGTGTTCCGGCATTACTTCAGGTCGTTTGGCCAGTTGTCCAAGATTGACAGCTTCTGGCAAATTGACGCCCGAAGCCTGGATAAATTGGTGATACCCATCCACCTTTGCCGAAACAGTAGTCATTCGGAAAAAGTCACGCAGTTTTTCTTTGTGACACATCTTGGCGACGAAACTTTCGTGACTATCCTTTGAAAGCATTCCAAGATTGAAGCCGATTTCTGATAAACGCTCGTCGGCGTTATCAATTCTCAGCTTCAAGCGATGCTCGGCACGGGAAGTGAACATACGATAAGGTTCGTCAACACCTTGAGTAACCAGGTCGTCAATTAGAATCCCGATGTAGGCTTCGTCGCGCTTAATGATGACCGGCTCCTGACGGTGAACGGAGCGGGCAGCATTGATGCCAGCGATAATTCCCTGAGCGCCAGCTTCTTCATATCCAGTTGTTCCATTGACCTGTCCTGCATTGAACAATCCTTTCAGGCGCTTGGTTTCAAGTGAAGGCCATAACTCTGTCGGATCAACCATGTCATATTCAATGGCATAGCCAGGTCGAATGATTACAGTGTTTTCCATCCCAGGAATCTGGCGCACCAGTTCTCTTTGTAAGTCGGCTGGGAGACTGGTCGAAAAACCATTCAGATAAGTTTCGTAAGTTTGATACCCCTCCGGCTCCAAAAAAAGCTGGTGACGGTCTTTCTCAGGGAACTTAATAATTTTGTCTTCTATCGAAGGGCAGTAGCGCGGACCGACACCCACGATTTGACCACTGTAAAGAGGCGAACGACTGATGTTGTCTCTAATATGCTGATGAACTTTGTCGGTTGTGTAGCCGACATAGCAAGAAACTTGTGGTTGCGAAATAGTCTTTGTCGTGAACGAAAACGGGGTTGGGTTTTCGTCGCCCGGCTGTTCTTCAAATTGCTTGAGGTCAATTGTTCTACTGTCCAATCGTGGAGGTGTACCTGTTTTTAGTCTGGCAATTCTGAAACCGTGATGGCGCAAGTTTTCAGCCAGTTTGATTGAAGGCAATTCTCCAGATCGTCCCGCAGAGAATTTCTTTTCTCCTATATGAATCAGGCCGTTCAAAAAAGTACCTGTGGTGACAACGACTGCTTCAGTGCGAAGCAGTCTGCCGTCCATCAACTCGACTCCTGTGACTCGACCACCTTCAGCCAGAATCTCTGTCACCTCGCCTTGCCGCAGATAAAGATTCGCAATTGATTCAAGCTCCTGCCGCATCTGTTTGCGATAAAGCGCCCGGTCAGCCTGTGCTCTAGGAGCTTGAACCGCCGGGCCTCGACTGCGATTAAGCAGGCGGAACTGAATTCCTGTTTTATCAATTACTCGTCCCATTAACCCACCGAGTGAGTCTATTTCTCGAACCAAATGCCCTTTGGCAATTCCGCCAATGGCAGGGTTGCAAGACATTTGAGCAACAAGGTCAAGATTGAACGTGACGATAGCTGTTTTGGCACCAAGCTGTGCTGCGGCATTTGCGGCTTCGCAGCCAGCGTGGCCTGCGCCTATAACAACTACATCGAAAACTTCGTCGAACTGCGGCATAAAAACTCTGCGCTTTCTACTTCCCGATACAGAATGTAGAGAAAATCTGATTGATGATGTCGGCGATCAATGTTTCGCCGGTGATTACTCCGAGTGTTTTCAGGGCTTGATGGAGATTTGCCAGAGCCACCTCCTCGGTGAAGCCTGAAACCAGATCATGCTTTGCTTGCCTCAAAGCATCCAGAGCATTCTCCAAAGCCTGATAGTGACGCTCGTTCGTGATTATAGCACTCTCGTTTGCTACCTGAGATTCCGAGACAAGCTGGCGATAAATGAATTGTTTCAATTCTTCAATGCCTTCTCCGGTCAGAGCCGAGACTTTCATCAGTGGCGCTAAATCAGCCAGAAAGTTGACTGATTCTTCAGACATTGTTGGACCTAGATCGCATTTGTTGATAACGAAAAGATTGGCCGGGAATTGAGTAATCAATTCCTTTTCTTCTGATGGCAGGACAGAATCGGCCTCGACGACAGCAATAACAAAGTCGGCTTCCGTGATGGCTGACTTCGTTCTTTCGACCCCAATTTTTTCAACCAGGTCTTCAGTTTCTCTTATGCCCGCTGTGTCAATCAGATCAATCGGGATTCCGTTGATTGAAAAGGCTTCATTCAAAGTATCGCGGGTTGTGCCCGGCAAGTGAGTGACGATTGCTCGATCACGGCCCAGCAAAGAATTAAACAGGGAAGACTTGCCTACGTTGGGGCGACCAATCAAAGCCAGCTTGATTCCAGAGCGAATAAGCTTCCCAACACGATAACTGCCGGCCAGCCTTGAAAGGCATTTAATAAAGTAGTCTATCCTGGTAATGAACTTTGCTATGTCAAGTGAATCAAGATCATCTTCGACAAATTCAACCGAAGATTCAAAATGGACTATCAATTCAATCAATTCTTCTTTAATTGGCTTAAGCTGACCGGACAATTCTCCGCGGAGCTGGCGCGCGGCAATTCTTGCCTGATAAGAAGTCTGAGCATGAATCAAGTCTTTGATGGCTTCGGCCTGAGTAAGATCAAGTCGCTGATTTAGAAAAGCACGCAAACTAAATTCGCCCGGCTGTGCCAGTTCAACACCGAACGAAGTCAACAGTCTTAGGATTTCTGACAGAACTACCGGGCTGCCGTGGCATGAAATTTCAACTACGTCTTCGCCGGTAAAAGAGTGGGGGGCTTTGAAGTAAGTGATGACAGCTTCGTCAATTGTGTTTCCAGTTTCAGGATTGACCAGATATTGCAGCGAAGCGTGCTGAGGTGTGAAACTTTGTTGCCGGTTTTGGCGGAGCAACCTGGCAGTCAAAGATAACGACTCGCTGCCGCTCAATCTGATGACGCCGATCCCTCCGTAACCGGTAGGCGTGGCGACAGCCGCAATTGTTTTCAATTCATAAGTATTCATATGGCAGAAAACGGCTGGCCGGAGGGAAGCGTGAGGGCTGGGAAATTTTCGTGAAGGCAAAACAATTACGCAGGCAAGACTTTTACCCTTCGCATTTGCCCGTCGCCTTCGCTTTCGGTTTTTATTCCTTCAATGTCCACCAGCGCAGTGTGAATAGCCCGGCGGTCTTGTGCGCTCATTGGATCAAAGACGAATGGAACTTTGGTTGTCTTCACCCGCTCTGCGGCTTTCTGCGCCATCAAGGCCAGTTCTTCACGGCGAGCATCTCGGTATCCGTTGGCATCAAAGTCAATTTGAATACCTTCGGCCACGGCGCGAGCAAAAGCGCGGCGTGCAATATATTGCATAGCGTCAAGTAATTCGGCGTGGTGACCTAAAACCAATGGCAAATCGAAGCCTTGAAACGAAACTTCAATGGCGTCCGGTTCAGGCTCTGTCACTTCAACTTTAAGATCAAGCGAAGACCGGTCAATCAGGTCTTCAACGAATTGTTCAACTTGATCGCGGAGTCCTTCAAAATTTTCTAGTGTCATAACTCGCTCCGAGTGTTAAAAAAAAACGTTAGGAATTTGCCAGCGCCTGCTTTGCCTTTTTTCCGCTTGTTGGAGGTTGCGGCGATTTGCCATTCTTTGTCCTATCTTCAGCCGATGGCGGTGGCGGACTTAATTTGTTGATAATGAGCTGCTGACCCACACCGACCAGGTTGCCGACCATCCAGTACAAAACCAAACCTGCGGGCGCAGACCAAAAAATGAAATAAGTGATAATCGGCGGCATCAGATACTGAATTCGCTTTTGCATCGGATCGGCAGCCGCAGGCGAAGGTGTCAATGCTGTCTGGGCTATCATCGTCACGCACATCACTATTGGCAAGATGTGATATGGGTCACCTGATGAAAGATCTGTCAGCCAGCCAAAGAAAGGTGCGTTACGAACTTCAATTGAAACCGTTAGAATCGCATATACCGACATAAAGAAAGGCATCTGCAACAACAACGGCAAACAACCCATTAACGGATTGCCCTCCTTCATCAAGGCAATCTGTTCTTTCTGAAG
>JAGNMH010000537.1 GCA_017991275.1 Acidobacteriota bacterium | reverse complement strand
GGCCGAGTCTAACACACGACACTCGCCCCCATAACCAAACCTGATGCTATTTCAGCCAGCAAAGCAGAGAACAATAAAGCTTGCCGTTAACAACATTCCGGCAACCGGCATTCTGCCTCAAATACAGTTTGGCGACATTGCCAGCCCGGCTGGACGATGGCATTGTAAATCATCAGTGGCCGATTATGTATCTACTGTGCAACAAATGGCTTGATCGTTGCAGGCCGATTACTTAAGATCGCTACCAATGAAAGATGACAATAAGTTAGTCGCTGAATTCATCGCTCTGCTAAGGGTCGAAAAAGGTCGGGCCGATAATACTCTGCTGGCCTATCAACGAGATTTGCAGAAATTGGTCAAACACGCCGCCGCATTAAACAAAAGCTTGCTGACTCTGGATCGCGCCGATGTTGTTGATTTAATGGCTGATATGAAAGATTCGGGAGCCAATCCCAGCAGCATTTCCAGAATGGTTTCGGCTGTCAGAGTCTTTTACAAATTCGCACTAACCGAAGGATTTACCAAAACCGACCCGACCGCTCATCTGGAAGCTCACAAACCCTGGCAGACTCTGCCGCATTTCCTTAATCAGCAAGAAATCGAATCTTTGTTGGCTCAGCCCAAGATGGAAACAGATCATGGATTGCGTGATCGCGCCATGCTTGAAACACTTTATGCTACTGGGTTGAGAGTATCGGAATTGACCAATTTGAAGATGTCAGACATTGATCTGGATTCGGGAGTGCTGACCTGTTTCGGCAAAGGCAGCAAACAACGCAAAGTTCCTATTGGACGTTCAGCCATCTCTTTTCTGAATCGCTACTTCCCTGCTAGACTGCGGCTTCTCAACGGCAAAATGTCTGAACTGCTGTTCATTGAAAACAATGGGCGGCAGATCACCAGACAGAAGTTTTGGAAGCTGATCAAAAATTACGGCGAAGCGGCAAACATCTCTTACATTACGCCGCATTTGCTGCGACACAGCTTTGCTACTGTGTTGCTGGCAAATGGAGCGGATTTGAGGTCGGTTCAATTGATGCTGGGTCACAGCGATATTTCGACTACTCAGATTTATACGCACGTCACCAACGATCAACTCACCAAGGCTTATAAACAATTTCACCCACGATCCTGAAATCAGAACAGAATTCCTAAACAAAATGAACCTGGGAGAGATAGCTCAACGACTGAACTGCACAATAGTCGGCAACCCTGAAATCGAGATCACAGGTCTTGCTCCAATCGAAACCGCTGAATCCAGCCATTTAACTTTCATCAGCAACAAGAAATACAAAAAGCATCTGGCTACAACGGCGGCGGCGGCTGTGATCACCGCGGACGCCAATGATTTGCCGGAAGGTAAGGCCGGGATCATCTCTGCCAATCCGTATCTGACTTTTGCTGAAGCCATGTGGATTTTCTATCCGCCGCCCCAACCTCCCGCTGGCATTCACGCTTCGGCAGCAGTTTCAGAGTCGGCAATTATCGGCAAAGGAGTTTCGATTGGAGCTTTTACCCTGATTGGCGATGGGGTAAAGCTGGGCGACAACGTCACGATTCTGGATCATTGTTCAATTTACCCAGGGGCTGAAATTGCGGATAACACTTTTATTCATTCGCATTGCGCGATCAGGGAAAATTGTCGAATCGGCAGGAACGTCATCTTGCAAAATCACGTTACAGTCGGCAGCGACGGCTTCGGCTTTGCCAAAAACAATGACGGAGGATGGTTCAAAATTCCTCAAGCTGGAATTGTTGTGATAGAAGATGATGTTGAAATCGGAGCAGGATCAACCATTGACCGAGCAACGATTGGCGTAACCGTAGTCGGCAAAGGCACAAAGCTGGACAATCTGGTTCAGATCGGACACGGTTCGACAGTTGGAGAAAACACGCTGTTATGCGCTCAAGTCGGTTTGGCCGGCAGTTCTCAAATCGGCAACGAAGTTATACTTAGCGGTCAGGTAGGAGTCGCCGGGCATCTGACAATTGGTGACAAGGTAATCGCCACAGCTCAAACCGGAATTCCAAGTTCGGTTGAATCAGGCAAGATCATTTCCGGTTATCCGGCGATAGACAATCGAGATTGGCTGAGATCATCTGCCGTGTTTGCTCAACTGCCCAAACTCCAAAAAGAAATCAGACAGCTTAAAGAAGAGATCAATAAACTTAACGCACTACTTGAAAGGTGAATTTAGGAATGGCGATAAAAATTGAAAACCAATCAAATCTGAAACTTCCAAAGAAGACAGAAGAAACCATCAACAGCGTGCTCGGATGTATTCCGGGCGAACATCTACGAGGCTTGAACCGCGTGGTGCTGGTTGATCGCATCATCCCGGATTCCAGGATTCAACTTCCAACCTCGCAGGAGCTTCCGGGTTTATATCATCCCAAACAGGGCGGTTCGCAGCCCTGGATCGAAATCGCGCTTAATGCCTTGCTGATGCCGTCAGAAGGTTTTTTCAAACGAATGGCGGCCAGGTTGAATTTCAAAGCCAGTCTGGCTTACCTGACGCTTTCGCTTCAGGCTCAGCATTACCATTTCACGCTTTCACACGGGCTGAAGAAACATCAGTACGAAGGCGCTATTCGTTCTTACGTTGATAAGCACCTGGAAAAATGGCGGGAAAGTCAGGGCGGATGGCGAGTAAAGTTGTTCAAACCGCTTCGACCGTGGCTGGAAAAATGGTCGAAGAAGTTGAAGAAGCGTTACCAACAGGAAGAACAGAAACGCAAAGCCTGAGTCCGAAAAATACAAGTTCAGAGTTCGCGCTTCAGCGTGTCTGCCCAAAATAGACAGGCTGAAGCGCAAACTCTGAGCGCTACTTACCATCAAAACTTATATCTGAGAGCAAACTGGACTGTCCTTGCTGGAACAGTCGTATTCACCGAACGCCCCAACCCGGGAGCAAACAGTTGATGCGCTGGAGTTCCAAAATGCGTGTGGTTGAAAAGATTGAAGACCTCTGTGCGAAATTCCAGGCTCTGCGACTCAGTGAAGTGAAAGAACTTGTTCGCCGCCAAATCCACATTCGCCACGCCGGGCGCGCGAAATGTGTTGCGCCCAACGGCTCCATCAATACCAGCCGCCGCAATCAATGCACGTTGAGATTCAATCGTGGTCGGAAATTGATAACGCAAAGAACCCGAGTTCACCTCGCTCAATCCCGACGAAGAATTCAGCCGGTCAGTTAAGTTGCCGTCAAGATTTACGTCTACACTGGAAATGACTGTGAATGGTTGACCAGTCTGAACCGTTACGATTCCCGCTAATTGCCAGCCGCCAATTGCTTTGTTTTGCTTCAACCAGGGCAAGTCCCAGACGAAACTTTCCGCAAAGCGATGACGCACATCGAAATTAGCGTTACCTCTCTCTGCCGAGCGGTTGAAACTGTTCTGTGGCAGAGTCCGCGCTCCGGCCAGATCGAACAGGTCTGAAACTTCGTCAATCGCATGCGACCAGGTGTAAGCCGATGTGAACTTAAAGCTTGGCGACAATCGCATCGAAGCTTCGGCCTGCAAACTGTGGTAGACGGAATTGGAATCTGATTCGATTGAGGTAAAGGAACCAAGCAGCGGATAAGGTCGGCGAAAAACCGAACCTTGAGCGACGCTGGCTCCGGGCGAAACCAAAAATCCTGTCAGGTTGACTTCGCTGCCCGGAACAACTCCGCCAGTGATTACCGGAACCGCATTGACTCCCAGATTCGGAGTCGCAAACCTCAACAGGTGAGAGCCTTTTGTGCCGACATAAGCCAGCGAAGCAAGCAAACCGGTTTTCACTTCACGCTCGAAGGTTAGACTCCAATGTTGTGAGTATGGCGTGGCCAGATCGGAGACAGGTAAAACAAATCCTGGCCCTCCGGGGAAATTTTCACGGCCTGAATTTGCGTTGCCCTGATTAGCCAGGCGAGTCAGGTTCAGCAGAATTTGAGTCGCGTTGCTTCCGAGTTGAGTGTTTGTGGTGTTGATCGTGTTGAGCGTGTTTGCCACCGCTTGACGTGATGGGTTGAACGGAATCAACGTCGTAGGAGCGCTGGGGTCTCTGACTCCGGCCAGATTGATCGTCAGAAAACTGGGGAAGACACTGCGAGACTGGCTGATGACCGCCCCGGGAATCTGATCATAGTAAATGCCATAACCTCCGCGTATCGCAGTCTTGCCGTCTCGATGCGGGTCCCAGGCAAATGCCAGATGAGGAGCGACGTTGTTGCGGTCAGGTCTAAAAATCGTCGTTCGCCCGGCAAGATAATTTTCAAAGCCGGAAACACCGAACTGCGCTTTTTCAGCCGCGATAAAATCCCGCACCGGCTGAGACGTAAAAGTGTTTTCGACTCGATTGTTGACTTCGTGAGGAACCGAGTTCAATTCATAACGAATGCCAAGCGTGACTTTGAAATTCGGTGCAAGATCAATTTGATCTTCAGCAAAGACATTTCCCTGCCAGACACGCAGACCGATCGTCGAGTCGGGCACAAAAGCCTGGGTTTGCAAAAACCCTGTCGGAGCGCCTGCCGCAGCAAAGTCGGTTCCGCGAAAGAGTCCATTGGTGTTCGGCAAGAAAACGTTGTTGATCCCAAAACGCTGGCTCACATCCAGCGCGCCTCCAAACAAAGCAACCGGTCGAAAATTACGATCAAGCCCACTGTTGATTTGCACTCGACGAAAATCCGCGCCTCCCTGGAC
>JAGNMH010000536.1 GCA_017991275.1 Acidobacteriota bacterium | reverse complement strand
GCCAAGTTCGGCAAAACGAACACCGTCACCCAACAACACTGTCGAGCTTCGGAAGCAAACATCCAGTTGATGCAGGCCTTCGACATTCGGCCAATCGTGCTGGTGCGAAACATTTACGACACGGTCATCAGCTTGCGTGATTTTTACAGGACGGGTTTCACCGAAACGACCTATTACAACCGCCAGGATTTCGACAATTTCAGCGAAGAGCGGCAAACCGACCTGATTATTGACAATGTTCTGCCGTGGTATTTCCAGTTCATTTCTTCGTGGCAACGCGCCGAGGCGGACAAACGGTTGGAAGTCGTCTGGCTAAAATACGAGGACATGATCCGTGACAAAGCAGGAACCGCCGAACGATTGCTGAGCTTTTATGGTTTGAGCGCCGAACGCCCAACCATTGAACACGTCGTAGCCACCACCGAAGGCGACACGCGCCGCAACCGTTTCAACAAAGGCGTCGCCGGTCGCGGAGAATTGCTGACGACGGAGCAAAAGAAACGTATTGCTAAACTGGCCAGGTATTATCCGTCGGCGAATTTCGACTGCGTTGGCTTGTAAGGATCAGTACCGCGACCGGTAGGGAGCGGGTTTTCGGCGACAAAGGACTTCATTCAACAATGACCCGTTCTCTTTCTCTTCTATTGGTTTTTCTCGCGTTTCTGGCGGGCTGTCAGTCGTCTAAACAGCCGACCACCAATCAACCCCAACCATCTTCCAGCGGCGAAATCTTTACCGAAGCTGCTCAAGCCAGCGGCATTGATTTCACTCATTTCAATGGCAGGTCCGGCGAGTTTTATTTCCCTGAAATTATGGGCGTGGGCTGTGCGTTGTTCGATTTCGATAACGACGGAGACCAGGACGTTTATCTGGTTCAAGGCTCAACGCTCGACCCCGGCAAAACGAGCAACGAAAAAGGGCGGCTTTATCGAAACGACCTCAACGCCGGAAAGCTTCATTTCACTGACATCACGGATCAAAGCGGCATCGTCGCTCGGCTGTACGGAATGGGAGTTACCACGGGAGATTTCGACAATGACGGATGGACGGATTTGTTGCTGACCGGCCTGGGCGAAGTTCAATTGTGGCGAAACAACGGCAATGGAACATTTGCCGACGCGACCAAAAAAGCCGGAATCGCCGACGCCGAATGGAGCGTCAGCGCGGCGTTCGTTGATTATGACCGAGACGGCGCGCTGGATTTGTTCGTCTGTAATTACGTCAATTTCGTGCTGGCCAACAACAAACGATGTTATTCGCCGACCAGCCGGTTGGATTACTGCGCGCCGCGGGCATATTCGCCTATGCCTTCGATGCTGTTTCACAACAAAGGCAACGGAACGTTTGAAAACGTCACGGCCAAATCCGGCGTTGGCCAGCCAGGTTCCGCGCTTGGCGTGGTGTGCAGCGATTTCAACGAAGACGGATGGGTGGACATTTACGTCGCCAACGATCAACGCGAAAACTTCCTGTGGTTGAATCAGCAAAACGGCACGTTCAAAAACGACGCCTTGCTGGCCGGATGCGCCGTCAGCCGCGACGGAAAACCCGAAGCCAGCATGGGAGTTGACGCAGGCGACTTCGACGCGGACGGCGACGAAGACCTGTTCATCACTCACCTGAGCGGCGAAAAGAGCACGTTCTATTACAACATTGGCAAAGGCATGTTCGAGGATCGCTCGTTTGAAACCGGCATCGGCGCAGCCAGCATGAACAGCACAGGCTTCGGCACGTTGATGTTCGATTACGACAACGACGGCTGGCTGGACGTGCTGGCCGTCAACGGAGCCGTGACAGTCATCGAAGCTCAGGCCGCCGCCAAAGACCCGTTCCCGTTCCATCAATCAAATCAGTTGTACCGCAACAAAGGCGATTCAACTTTTGTCGAAGTCACCGCCGAGGCAGGCGCAGCTTTCAAACTTTCCGAAGTCGGTCGCGGGGCGGCTTTTGGCGACGTGGACAATGATGGCGACACGGATGTGCTGATTACCAACAACAACGGACGCGCTCGGCTGTTGCTGAATCAGGTCGGTAATCGCCAGCATTGGATGGGGCTGAAACTGGTTGACGCAAAAGGCCGAGATGCTTTGGGTGCGCGAATAACGCTGGTTCGCAATCAGAAACAGGTTCTGTTACGCAGAGCCAGAACCGACGGCAGCTACGCTTCGGCCAACGACGCGCGAGTCTTGTTTGGGCTTGGCGCTTCAACGGAAACCGGAGTGATTCGCGTTACCTGGCCAAACGGCAAAACCGAAGAATGGCAGAATGTGCCAGCGGACAAATACACAACCTTGCGCGAAGGCAGCGGCAAAGCAGGCGTTTAGAGTACCGCCTTCAGGCGGCAGCAGCGGCTTTAGCCGCGCGCCTCACTTGTTCGCCAGCAATTCTCAGTTTGAGCAGGTTGAGGAGTGAGCCGGAACCGTACCGTAGGTTGTCCAACCTGCGGAGGCCGGCTTTGGCGCGAGTTTGGTTACCTCCAAGTATTTTCTGCAGCCCCCACGCAGGTTGGACAATCTACGGTACATTCAAACTGAGAATTGCTGCTTGTTCGCAGACAATGCGGCTAAAGCCGCCGCTGCCAGCTAAAGCTGGTACTCTAAACACCTTCGCGCCGAGTCACGAGTTCCGATCAATGACTTTCAAACATCTAAACCGAATCGTTGTCGCTTTAATGCTTTTGTGTCTGGCGTTGGCTGGATGCCGCAACCAATCCTCGCCTGCTGCTCGAACATTGTTGCCTATTCCGGCGATTGACCTGAACGCGCTGGAACCCGCTGTCAGAACTCAAATTTCCGCCGGGCAGGCCGATCTGGATAAAGCCATCAAATCCAATTTGACCGACGAATTGCTGGGCGAAGCTTATGGCGAAATCGGCCAGCTTCATCACGCCTACAAGTTGCTGGCCGCCGCCGAAGCCTGTTACCTGAACGCGCAAACGCTGCATCCGAAAGATCATCGCTGGCCGCATTATCTGGGCTACGTTTACCAGAATCAGAACAAACCGGAACAGGCTATTGCCAGCTTTCAGCAGGCGTTTTCGTTAAAAGGCGACCACGCGCCTTCGCTGATTGGCGCGGCCAGAAACCACTTGAAGCTAAACCAGACCGAGCAGGCCGAAACTTTGTTCAAACAGGCAATCAGGTTTCGATTGACCAAAGGCGCTGCGCTGGCCGGACTAGGCGATGTGGCGTTGGCCAATCGAAACTACGCCGTAGCCATTGCCAGTTTCGAGGAAGCGTTGAAAGAAATGCCGACCGCTACGGAATTGTATTACCCGCTGGCTCAAGCTTACCGAGGGCTTGGCGACACTGCCAAAGCCGAAGAGAACCTGGCCAAACGCGGAACCGGCGATGTGAAATTCGGCGACGAATTGATGGCTGCGTTGGGCGATATGACTTCGGGAGCGCACGCCAGCATTTCGCGCGGTTCGCAATTGATGAGCGCCCAGAATTACGACGAAGCCAACGAAGAATTCAAAAAGGCGATTGAAACTGATCCGTCGAACGTCACGGCCAGGATGAATTATGCTTCGACCTTTGTGCTGCTGAAAAAATACGACGAAGCCAAAGCTCAACTGAATGAATTGCTGCGGGTTTCTCCCAACTACGCCAAAGCGCATTTGAGTTTAGGTGTGATGGCGGCGCAACTGGAAAACGACGCCGAAGCTGTCACACATTTCCGAGCCGGTTTAGCCGTGGATAAAAACCTGACCGACGGCAATTTGTTTTTGGGCGACGCGCTGATGCGGTTGAAAAAATACCCTGAAGCCCAGGCTGCTTATCAGCGACAGATGGAAGTTACTCCGCGAAATCCTTCGCCGCACATGCGATTGGTTCCCGCGCTGATTCGGCAACGGAAATTCGCCGAAGCCCGCGACAAGATGGAAAAGCTGGTTCAGAACCTGCCCAAACATAGAGACGTGATGATGGTCATGACTAGATTGCTGGCCGCCTGCCCGAACAAGGCGATTCGGGATGGTAAACGCGCGGTAGCTCTGGCGGAAGAAAAGCTGTCCAAAGAAACCGGTCCAATTTACGTCCAAAGCCGAGCTATGGCTTACGCCGAAGCTGGCAATTTTGAGAAAGCCATTCAGGAACAGAGTGCAGCTATCGAAAAGGTTCAGAAAGCTGTTGACACAGGATCGAAGGAAGTTGATCTGCTGAAAATGCTGAAAGACGACTTGAAACTTTACGAACGCAAACAGTCGTGTCGCCGCCCCTGGCTGGAAAGCGATTTGATCTTTTTTCCGCCCAGGCCAAACTAAAATTAGCAGAAATTTCCACAAAAAATCCCAGTTGCTCCTGACAAATCCCTGCTTCTAATGTAAATTCTGCCTGCCGAAAAAACCTTACAGAAACTCACTGCTTGAAATTGATAGCTCAAGCCCCAAAACATCGGCACCATTTTCCTTTGTTCGACACATTGATTCCGCGTTGACCGCTCACAATTTAAGTCATCGTGGAATCTGAACTTAATCAATCCAAGCCGGGTGCGTTAGCTGTAATAACGCCTCTGGCAAATTCTAAGCTTCAATCTCTCTGTTTCTGGCTTTGTTCTTATTTACGCGGAGTGAACGCTCAAACAGGGACAGTAAAACCTCAACTTCTACACGCACCCTCACAGGGTTTGGAGAAACAACAATGAAAACCTCATTGAATAAATTGAGCCAATACAAGTTCGCGGTCATTTG
>JAGNMH010000535.1 GCA_017991275.1 Acidobacteriota bacterium | reverse complement strand
CTCACGTGGTTTGCTGACCACACGCCCGTTTCGTTCGCCTCATCACACCATCAGCGACGCAGGCTTGATTGGCGGCGGAGTCATTCCTCGCCCCGGCGAAGTCAGTCTGGCTCACAACGGAGTTTTGTTTTTGGATGAGTTGCCGGAATTTGAAAGAAATGTGCTGGAGGTTTTGCGCCAGCCTCTGGAAGATCAGCGTGTGACGATCAGTCGGGCTTCGATGTCGCTGACTTTCCCGGCGGGGTTTATGTTGGTGGCGGCAATGAATCCTTGCCCGTGCGGTTATTTCAACGATCCCACGCGGGATTGCAAATGTTCGCAGCCGCAGATTCAACGCTACATTTCCAAAATCTCAGGGCCGTTGCTGGACAGAATTGATATTCACATTGACGTTCCGGCGGTGAAGGTCAGCGAGCTTTCAGCCAAAGAAGCGGGGGAAGGTTCAGCCGAAATTCGTCAGCGCGTAAACCGCGCCAGACAGGTTCAGCAGCAACGATTTGCCGGAGAGCACGTTTTTTCAAACGCTCAAATGACTTCGCGGCTGATTCGCAAATATTGCCAGCTCAGCCAAAGTTCTCAATCGCTGTTGGAACGTGCCATCAACAAATACGGTTTGTCTGCACGGGCTTATGACCGAATCCTGAAAGTCAGCCGGACGATTGCTGACTTGATCGGGATGGAGCAAATCGCCGAAGAACACATTTCCGAAGCTGTTCAGTACCGCACGCTCGACCGTAATTTCTGGCAATGAAGATAAAGAAACAAAGTCTTACTGTTTCGTAAATTTAACCTTCAGTCTGTCCACTTCTTTGTTCAACTGTCTGGCTGAGTTTTTCCAACCCGTTGCCGATCAAGCGAGTGCCAAGCACAAAAAACGTGATGGTGAAGGCTGGAGTTAGAATAACCAAGGCCGCGCCGCTTTGCAGCAAGTTGATGTCAGCGGCTTCAGCAAGCAGGCTCCCCCAACTTGCCTCCGGCTCTTGCAACCCCACGCCGAGGAATGAGAGGGAGGTTTCAGTAAGTAGAAAGACAGGCAACATCAAAAACGCCTGAGTCATTAACGGACGCACTGCGTTCGGCAAAATGTGACGGAAAATCACTCGCGCAGGCGAGCATCCTAAACTCACAGCAGCCAGTACGAATTCGCGCTGTCGTAATTCCAGCGTTAGGCCACGCGCCAGACGCGCCATTTCCGCCCAACCCAGCGCGACAAAGATGGTCACCAGCAGGATTGCAGCGCGCGTTGGGGGAAGTTCCAGCGGAAAAGCCGCTCGTGCAGCCAGGATAAGCACTAACGCCGGAAGAGCCATCATCACATCAGCCGCGCGCATTAACGCGGAGTCTACCCAAGTTCCCGCATAACCAGCGATGAGACCGATCAAAGCACCGAGCGCGCTGGCAAGCAAAGTTCCGAGCGGCGCGATCAGCAAAGAAAAGCGCGATGCAATGAGCAGCCTGGAAAGACGGTCGCGCCCAAATCCATCTGTGCCCAGCAGACAAACGCGTGGCGCATCAAGACTGTCTGCATTTTGGATTCCAAAAAGATGCAGGTCTGTTCTGAATAAGCCTAACAGCTTATACGAATAGCCTTGTGTGAAAAGCATGATCGGATAAGCTTGGTCAGTGTTTTCCTCGTAACGGCGTTCCAACGGGTCAACTAATCGCTGGGCATGAATGAACGGCCTCAAACCCCATCGGCCTTGTGCGTCGAGGAAATGCAGCGAGGCAGGCGGAGCCATCGGCTGACGGCGGGATTGCGCTCTGTAATCATAAGGCGCGAATAGATCGGCCAATAGCGCGATCAAGTAAAATAAAGTGACGATGACCATTCCAGCTATCAATGACTCATGGCCACGCAGCTTGTGCGCCTGACGCCACGACCACTGGGAATTCTTTCCAATCAACTTCATCAAAAGGACAACTCTCAACGTAATCGCGGATCGTTCAACCGCATAAGAATATCAGCCAACAAATTTCCAGCCAGCACCGTCGCCGATGCCACCAGCACAACCCCCATCAGCAAAGGCACGTCACGGCTTTGCACGGCTATTACACTCAATTGACCTAGTCCAGGCCAATCCATGACCTTTTCGACTATCACTGAACCGCTAATCAAACCGCCGAGCGAATAACCGAAAGTGGTGATTAATGGGTTAAGTGCCGGGCGCAAGGTGTGGCGAAGCAAGACTGCTTTTTCAGGCAGACCCTTGGCTCTGGCTGTGCGTACAAAATCTTCGCCAAGTGTGCCCGCGATGGCGGTGCGCGTTTGTGCCAGGAATAGGGCTATGAGCGGAACAGACAAAATGCATGCAGGCGGCAGAATTCGTAAGAACCATATTCCATCGCGAAGACCCAGCGCCGAATCGGCGGCGCTAAAGCTGTGGTTGAATACCGATGTGCGTGCGATGAAAGCCAGTGTAATTAATGCCAAAGCCAGGCGAGGAGTAGATGAGGTCAGCAGAACTATCAAAGAGCATAACCTGTCAACCCACGAATTACTTCGCCGTGCCGCTGCGATGCCCAGCGTGAGGGCGATTAACAGGGAAATGACCAGTGCGGCCACAGCCAGTTCCACTGTGCCCAGCAGTCGAGGTCGGATAATTCTCCACACCGGAGTTTGGAAGTAGATGGATTGTCCAAGATTTCCGCGGGCCAACTCGGCCAGCCAGTTCGCGTAACGAATCACCAATGGGCGATCCAGGCCGTAGATGTGACGTAATGTGGCAACCGTCTCTTCTGAAATCTGCGGATTATTTTGAAGCGCGCTAACGGCGTCGCCGCCCGATGCAGCCAGCAAAACGAACACCAGCAGCGAGATGATAAGCAAGACGAAGATGCCTTGAGACAGCCTGGAGAATATCAGCTTCAACATAACTGGCCGGTAGTGTTAATCTTCAACTTGCATTGCATTAGTTGGAAGAGCCGAAAAATGATTGATCCGTTACGTATTACTCAATCAATTTGAACTCGGTTGCTATAGCACCTCTATCAATATGCGACAAGAGCATTGTGCGTAAGTGATACCCGTCAGCAAGTATTGGCATCAGCACAGTTTGATTAGGCGGCCTTTGGGTGCCTGAATAAATGATCACATGCCTGTCCGGCAAAGAGAGGAAAATTCTTGCGAAAACTTTTTCTGATATTTTTACTTGCTCTAAGTTGGACTGCGACCGCCTGTAGATCCAATAACCAACCCGTAACCACTTCCCATGCTGGTGGTGCGAGTGAACACCTTGTGGGCCAGCGCGGCGGCGCGTTCACTTACCGTGTTGCATCACCTCCGCAGACTTTCAACTATCTGCAGGCTTCGGACGAAGCCTCGCTGATTGTCGCTTTCTATTTGATGGGTGGGCGACTGGTTGAGTTTGATCACGATGCGCAAAGTTACGTCCCTGGCTTGGCGGAGTCGTGGAAGCGCGAAGACAATGGGAAAACCATCGAATTGATATTGCGCGACGGGATCAAATTTTCAGATGGCCACCCCATCACAACTGAAGATGTGAGCTTCACGCTTCGCGCTATTTACGACGAACGCACGGCGTCTCCAATTTTTCGTGACGCGATGATGATTGGAGGCCGTCAGATCGGAATCAGTGTCATTGATTCACGCCGCCTGCGGCTAAGCTTCCCTGAAACAATTGCAACACCGGAAAACTACCTTTCAAATCTGGCTGTGTTGCCCCGCCACGTTCTCGAAGCCGATTTCAATCGTGGCTCTTTGCGCAATGCTTACGGATTGTCCGTTGATCCGTTGTTAGTCGTTACTGCCGGGGCTTTTTCCGCTGAATCCGCAGAACCTGGTCAGCGCATCACGCTCAAACGGAATGAGCATTACTGGAAAAAAGATGTCGCGGGCAATCAATTGCCGTATCTGGATCATTTAGTAATCGAGGTTGTGAGCGACGCCAACAACGCAATCACACGTTTACGGAATGGGTCGCTGGATATTTTTGACCGTATCCGGGCGACGGATTACGCGGCGTTGCGTTCGCAATCGGAACCAGCCCGCGCCTTTGATCTGGGGCCGGGGCTGAACACAGATCATTTATGGTTCAACCTGAACGAGGTCGGGCCAGACAGAAAATCGGAATCTGCTTCTGCCAAGCACGTCTGGTTCAATGACGCGCGTTTTCGGCGGGCGGTCTCACACGCCATTGATCGCGAGACCATCGCTGCGGTTACGCTGCAAGGTCTGGCCACTGCTCTTCACGGTTTCGTCTCGCCGGGGAACCGTGCTTGGGTTTCAGCGGATTTGCCACGCTCAGCGTATGATTTAGAGAAAGCGCGTATTCTTTTGCGCGAAGCCGGTTTCACCACACGCGGCCAGCAGGAAGGTCTGCAGCTATTCGACGCCAAAGGCAATCAGGTGGATTTAACACTAATTGTTCCTGCAGAAAGCCAGGCTCGAATACAAATAGCCACTGTTATTCAGGAAGACCTGGCCAAGCTGGGAATGAAGCTGCAAGTCGTTCCGGTTGAGTTTGGCGAGTTTCAACGCCGCATCACGCAAAGCTACGAGTACGACGCTGCGCTTCTCGGAACATCGGTTAGCGAGCCTGACCCTTCCGCTTACACCAATTTTCTTCGCAGCAGCAGTCCTACTCACCAATGGCATCCAAAGCAGGCGCATCCTGCGACGGCCTGGGAAGCCAGAGTTGACGAATTGCTTGCGGGGCAATCCAGCGAAACCGA
>JAGNMH010000022.1:8852-17673 GCA_017991275.1 Acidobacteriota bacterium | reverse complement strand
TTTTTGAACAGCTTCTGATCACTGTGGTCATGGCGTTGTTTCTGATGACCTTCATCGCGCAGGCCGTGGCTGTGCCGACAGGTTCGATGCAGAACACGATCGACATCGGAGATCATCTGTTCGTCAACAAGTTCATTTTTGGCAAACCGACTCCGGTGTTGGGCAGTTTGTTGCCTACGCGGGAAATTCGCCGAGGCGACATCATCGTTTTCAAATGGCCGACCGACCCCAAAACCAATTACGTCAAGCGTGTGATCGGAGTGCCGGGCGACACCGTTCAGGTCAAAGGTCGCCGCGTTCTGGTCAACGGCAAAGAAATTCCAGAAGAGCGGGCAATTGTTGAAGAACCTGATCCCAGGAAAGGCGATCTGACCATCAAAAAAGTCGAACCGAAACCCGCTGGCGCAACTTATCGGGTTTATTACGTTGATGGCCGTTCAAGCGAAGATGACGATCACGCAGGAATGTTTGAAAGCTCGTTGAAATACGGAGTTAAAGAACCCGTCACCGTGCCGCCAAACAGTTACTTCGCCATGGGCGACAGTCGCGACAACAGCCAGGACAGTCGTTACTGGGGATTTGTGCCGCGCGAAAACATTTTTGCCCGTGCGCTGTATGTTCACCTGTCGTTTGATCCTGCGGCGGGCGATCCCGAAAAAGGCGCGACGTTGTTGGACAAACTGATGGGCATCAGGTTCAAGCGAATCGGAACCGCAGTGAAGTAAGTTTGACGACAAGCCGCAACTATTATTTTTAAGCCGAGCGGCTGAGCCGAGTTGATCGCGTTCAGCCGCTTTTGACGTAAAGATGGTCGTAGTGCCAGCAAACTTAAGAGAGCTAAAGTATGAAAAAGAAGCCTTTGTTGTTATTTGTTGTTTTGGTGTTTTCAGTGGCTGCATTGACCGGCACGACTTGCTGGTTGAATGTCGGCGGTGCGCCGAACCAGACTGCCGCGCAGCAAAAACGCGAGGAGCTTTATCGTCTGAACAATCTGGGCGTCGCTCTGATGGAGCAATACAAGCACGAAGACGCCGTCAAACAGTTCAAACTGGCGCTGGAAAGCGACGCCGATTTTGCCATTGCTCGCATCAATCTGGCGATGGCCGATTACTTTTTGAATGACGCCAAAGCCGCCGTCACCGAAGCTCAGGCGGCGTTGAAACTCGCGCCAACCAGTTTGCACGCGCAGTACGTGTTGGGCGCGGCTTACAAAAAAGATCGTTTGTACGACGAAGCCATCGCCGCGTTCAACAAAGTCCTGGCCGTTGATGCCAAAGACCCATACACCAACATTCAGATCGGCCAGATTTATTCTTCCAAACAGCAATACACACAGGCTGCCGAAGTCTTCCGTCGTGCAATGGACGCCGAACCTTACAACGCGACGGCGGTTTACAGTCTGGCTCAGGCGATGATCCGCTCCGGCAATCAGCCTGAAGGGCAAAAACTGTTGGCACAATTCCAAAAGCTGAAAGCTTCTGGCTATTCGACTACGCTGGGGCTGACTTACGGCGAACAGGGCAAATACGCCGAAGCAGTCGTCAGCACAGGAGCCGAAGCCGAATCGGTTTCAAAAGACGCCGTGACCGTGAAGTTCGTTGATGCGGCAGCCGGATTGAAGGTGCAGACAGCGGCCAAGCCTTTGTCAGCCATGCTTGGTCGCAAACTGACCAAAGCCGAATTTAACGAAGACACAAAACGCGAACTGGTTTCGGCCTTCAGTTCAACGGTTGTGCTGGGAGATTACGACGGCGACAACAAACTCGATTTGCTGGTCAGCGGGGTTGAAGGCAGCAAACCTTTCATCAAACTCTTCCATAACGACAACGGCAAATTCTCCGACGTAACCGACAACGCAAAACTGACGGCGACGGGCTTTGTCAGCGGTACGGTCTTTGGGGATTTCGACAACGATGGCAAAACTGATCTGGCAGTTTTCGGTTATCAAACGCTGGCGGTTTGGAAAAACAATGGCGACGGCAGTTTCAGCGATGTGACCGAAAAAGCCGCTTTGCCGAAACCGACTGCCTGGGCGATGACTGCGGCTTGGGTGGACGCCGATCACGATGGCGACCTGGATTTGTTCGTAGGCAATTTTGCTGACCTTTCGCAGTTTCCGGCCAAAGACGCGGCGACCTTCCCGGACGATTTTGCCGGAGAAGAGAACCGGCTTTTTCAAAACAACGGCAACGGAACCTTCACAGACATCACGGCCAAAACCGGTTTAGCCGGAGGCAAAAACAAAACCACCGCCGTCGTTCCAACCGATTTCAACAACCAGCGAGACATAGACTTTTTCGTTGTCAATTACGGCTCGCCAGCGCAACTGTTCAGCAATCAGCGCGACGGTTCGTTCAAAGAAATCGCGGCTTCAGTTGGAATCAATTTCAGCGGCAAAGCTCTGGGAGTCGGCGCAGGAGATTTGAACAAAGACAACTTCATTGATTTCTATTTGCCCGGCGCTGACGGTGAAGACGTTTCGTTTTTCAGTGACGGTAAAGGCGGCTTCACCCCATCAGCCCGTCGCCAGGCTGCTCCGTCACTTTCAGCTCAGATTACCGATTACGACAACGATGGTTTGCTGGATGTTGTGGTACAAAAAACAAACGGTGTCGTTGTGTCGCAGTGGATTGGTGACAAGCTGACGGAGATAACTTCCTCCCGATCATTCGCGCTTGGAGATTTCACGGGCGACGGCGGAATAGACCTGCTCGGTTTCAACAACGATGGCGGAATCGTCGCGCTGAAATCCGAAGGCTTCAGCAAAAACTTCGCTCGTATTCAGCTTGCGGGCAAGACCAGTAATCGCAGCGCCATCGGAACCAAAGCTGAGCTTCGCAGCGGCAGCTTGCGGCAAAAACTGGAAGTTTATTCGGCTTCGCCCGCCGTGGCTTCGGCGGGAGTGACGTTCGGGCTTGGGTATCGAACTTCGGTGGATGCGCTGACGATGTTTTGGCCAGCCGGAATTATGCAGTCGGAGTTAGCGATCAAACCCGGGGACAATCAGGTTGATGAACTCGACCGCAAAGGGACTTCGTGTCCGCTGCTGTACGCCTGGAACGGCAGCGAGTACAGCTTCGTGACGGATTTCCTCGGCGGTTGCGCCATCGGAGCGCGCGAACCCGGCAACACCTGGAGCCAGCCCGACACCAACGAATATGTTCGAGTCACCAGCGACCAACTGAAACCGAAAGACGGCGTGCTTTCGATGCGTATGAACAATCAGTTGGAAGAAGTGATTTTCTTTGACCAGACAAAATTGCTGGCGGTGGATCATCCGGCTGATACTGAAATTTATCCGAACGAACGGCTGATGCCTGGACCGCCGTATCCCGAGTTCAAAATCTATTCGGTTAAATCCCCGCGCCCGCCGGTTCGCGCCACGGACGACAAAGGCAAAGACATTCTGCCGCTGATCAAAGACATTGATCGCCGTTACCCCGAAGATTTTGAAAAGTTGCGGTTCAAAGGCTACGCACGCGAACACGCGATGGAGTTGGACTTAGGCAATGTGACCAACGCCAAACAAGTGTTGTTGTTGCTGACCGCCTGGATTGATTACGCGGACTCGACGGCGAATCTGGCGGCGGCTCAGGCCGGAGTTGAAATCATCCCGCCTTATGTTCAAGTCAAAAACGACCGCGGCCAGTGGCAGACGGTCATTCCGCAAATGGGTTTTCCTGCCGGGTTGCCGAAAACGATGACGGTTGATCTGACGGGCAAATTCCTCTGTTCCGACAGTCGCGTTCGCATCGTCACCAGCATGCGGATTTACTGGGATCAGATTCTGGTGGACGCATCGGAGGGAAGCGCGCCGATGAAAGTCACGACGCTTGATCCGATGGCGGCCAATCTGCGCTGGCGAGGCTTCCCACGCGAATATTCGCCCGACGGACGCAAGCCGCTGATTTACGATTACCGAACGATTGAACCTTTTGCTCCGTGGAAAGCGCACTTGGGCAATTACACTCGGTTTGGCGACGTGCTTGAACTGCTGACGGCGACGGATGATATGTACGTCATCACTCGCAACGGCGACGAAATTCAATTGGATTTTGACGCGCGCCGCTTGCCGGTTTTGCCTGACGGATGGAAGCGGACTTATCTGGTTTTCGCCGACGGTTTTGGCAAAGACATGGATTTGAACTCCGCGCGGCCTGAAACCGTTGGCGAACTGCCTTACCACAAAATGAAGAGCTATCCATATTCGCCGGGCGACGCTTATCCGAACGACAAACGCCATCAGAATTATCTTGAACGCTACAACACGCGGGTGGTTGGCAATCAGACTCAGGCTGCGTGGCGCGGCGTCAAATAAAAGCGTTCAGAGTACCGCCTTCAGGCGGCAGCGGTTCGTTTACGAACCGTGTAGGGCGGCTGAAGCCGCCGCTGCCGCCTGAAGGCGGTACTCTGAACGCCTTCTATCGTAGAGGAAGAAAGCTGGCAGAGATTACGGAACAAGCTGAAATAATGGAAAAGACGGAAAGCAGTGTTGAATCGCTTCCGTTTGTTCAGTTCATTCCGTCTGTTCTGTCTTCTGCTTTTTGTCTTCTGCTTTTTGCTTTTTGCTTTTTACAGGTCTCAGCCCAGACGTTTTCCTCGCAAACCTGTTTTCCTTCTCGGCCCATTTCGATTGATCGTTGGCGAGCCGAATACTTCAACAACACAGACCTCAATGGCGCGCCCGTCATGGTGCGCGACGACACTCAGCCGAACAGCCGCTTTCTGGGTTTCGACTGGCAACTCAATTCGCCCAGCAAAGATTGCGGCGTCAATCCCGATAATTTTTCTGTTCGTTGGACTCGCAGTATCGCGTTCAGCGGCGGAGCCTATCGTTTCACGGTGGCCGCGGATGACGGAGTGCGGCTGCTGATTGACGGACAGGAGCGTTTGAACCGTTGGAATGATCAACCGCTGACGACGCACGTCGTTGATGTTCAGCTTTCGGCTGGCAATCACCGCATTGTTTTGGAGTATTACGAACGCTGGGGCAGCGCGGCGGTTAAGTTGAACTGGCAACCGCATCCGTGTTTTGCCGTTGTGCCAGAAGATCACTGGCGGGGTGAATACTTCAACAATGATGCTCTGACCGGTCAGCCGCAAATGGTGCGCGATGAAGGCGATGGCAGCCTGTTTTTCGACTGGCGCGGGCAAAGCCCTGAATCGGCGTGCGGCGTTTTGCCGAATGGTTTTTCAGTTCGCTGGTCGCGGCGAGTTCCGTTCGGGGCGGGAGCCTATCGTTTTGAAGTCACGGCTGGCACTGGCGCGCGAGTCTTTGTTGATGGTCGGCTGGTTTTCGATAAATGGAACGGCGAAGCGACGGGAAGTTTCAATCTTCAACTTGGCGGTGGCAATCATCAGCTGGTCTTTGAATATCGCGGCGGAGCGGGCGTTCCGGTCGGATCAAGCTGGCCAATTGGATTGCTCTGGAAGCCGTTGCCCTGCATTGCCGAAGTCGCCGAAGACCATTGGCGCGGCGAGTATTTCAACAGCGACAACCTCAGCGGTCAGGCAGTGATGGTGCGCGATGACGGCGACCGGCAACTGGATTTCAACTGGTTGGACGGCAGCCCTGCGGAATCCTGCGGAGTTCGTCGCGATGGCTTTTCCGTTCGTTGGATTCGCTCGGTTGCGTTTGAAGCCGGTCGCTATCGCTTTGTGGTTGGAGGCAACGACGGCGTCCGGTTTTACGTGGACGGCCAGTTGAAAGTGGATGAATGGCGCGAACAATCGGCCAGCTTCATTGCTGAAATCGAACTGACTGCCGGGCGTCACGAACTGAAATTGGAATACGTGGATTTCGGCGGCAGGGCTTCGGTCAAACTGACGTGGCAAGCTCCGCCGTGCATCACGCGGGTCGCTGCCGAACGCTGGCGAGGCGAATACTTCAACAACGCCGACTTGTCTGGAAAGCCTTTGGTCGTGCGCGATGAAGGCGACGGCCAGTTGAGTTTCGATTGGGGGTTGAACAGTCCCAACAGCTTGTGCGGTTTGAGCGTGGATAATTTTTCTGCGCGGCTGACTCGTTCGGTTGTGTTTGGCGAAGGCGTCTTTCAGTTCCGGGTAACAGCCGACGACGGCGTACGCGTTTTCATTGATGGCCAGTTGAAACTGGATCGCTGGCACGAACAGATGCTGACTGAAACTTTTGACGTGTGGCTGACGGCGGGAACTCATCGCGTCACGATTGAATACTTTGAACGTTGGGGCAGCGCGGCTATGAAGTTCGATTGGCAACGGCATCCGTGTTTTGCCGATGTTCAGCCGGATCATTGGCGCGGCGAGTATTTCAACAACACTTCGTTGTCCGGTCAGCCCGCGATGATTCGAGACGATGGCGACGGCGTTTTGAACTTCGATTGGAATGCAAAAAATCCCGGCGACACTTGTGGAGTTTTGGCCGATGAATTTTCAGTTCGCTGGACTCGGCGATTGATTTTGCCAGCCGGAGTTTATCGCTTCACGGCGACGGCGGATGACGGCGCGCGATTGTTGATTGATGGCAAACGATTGATTGACGAATGGCGCGATCAACCGCCGACTGTTTTTAACGCCGAAGTGTTTTTGCCCGAAGGCAGTCATCGTGTGGTGATGGAGTTTTACGATCATACGGGCGGAGCGACGGCGAAACTGGATTGGGTGAAGCTGTCACGGAATCGGGAGCGATGAATGTGGAAAATGTGTTGTGGAATGACTCGGAGTGGTAGATGTCGCTCCTGACTTGAAGAAACAAGCTCATGCAATCTATAAACAGGCCGCGCTTCTGGCGCTAAATTCCGCTCAAGCTCCAAAAAAAGGGTTCAACCAATGCCATACAAGGTGAAGATTTTTATCAGCTATGCCCGCGTGGATGCCGAGCCGGTGGCGGAGATTTATCAGCGTTTGTTGGACGCCGGTTTCGATCCGTGGATTGACACCGAACATTTGCTGCCAGGCGTCAGATGGCGCGAAACGATTGAAAAAGCTCTGCGCGAAGCCGATTTCTTCCTGCTTTGTTTGTCAGCCCAATCCAAAGACCGGCGCGGTTTCATCCAGAAAGAAATCAAAACGGCCCTGGATTTGTGGGAAGAGAAACTGCACGACGACATTTATTTCATTCCGCTGCGCCTGGAAGATTGCGAACTCCCGGATCAGGTCAGCGAAATTCAGTGCGTCAACTGGTTTGAATCCGGCGCTTGGGAACGGCTGGAAAAGGCTCTGCGGATTCAGGCTGAAAAGCTGAGCGGCAACAGACCGCCGAAACCGCAGCCGCCTTCACCGTTGGGCAAGACCGGGACACAAGCGAAGCCTGCGCCGGTTGTCGCTCGCACGGCAGACCAGCCGGATGAGTTTCCATTCGTGACCATCAAACTCAACGATAAGGGCGAAGTGCTCGGCCAGTCGCGCGGCGTCGCTAAAGGTGAAATCGAAGACCTGGGTGGCGGGGTTTTGATCGAAATGATTAAGCTTCCCGGCGGAGAATTCTGGATGGGTTCAACCGAAGCCGATTCGCAAACCGCCTTCGTCGAAGCCAAACGCCATTACAAAGACGCCAAAGAAGAATGGTACAAGGCCGAGACTCCGCGCCATCGCATCCACCTATCGCCGTTTATGATGGGGCGTTATCCGGTGACCCAGTTACAGTGGTTTGAAGTGATGGGAGATCTGCCCTCCATCGAAGAAAAGCTGCGCGGCGACGATCATCCGGTGGTCAATGTGAGCTGGGCAGAAGCGACTGAGTTTTGCAAAGAACTGTCGCGCAGAACCAAACATCAATACAGATTGCCGACCGAAGCCGAATGGGAATACGCCTGCCGAGCGGGGACAAACACTCCTTTTGCCTTTGGGCCGACGCTGTCGCCTGAAGTCGCCAATTACTGGTGGGATTATCCGTTTGCCAACGGGCCGAAGCAGGAGCCGTTGCTAAAAACTCTGCCGGTTGGCAGCCTGGAAGTCGCCAACGCTTTCGGTTTGTTCGACATGCACGGCAATGTTTGGGAATGGTGTTCGGATTGGTACAGCGAAAATTACTATCAGGAGTGCAAGTCGCAAGGCGTTGTCAGCGATCCACTTGGCCCTAGCACGGGTTTGGCCCGCGTCATTCGCGGCGGCAGTTGGGACTACGACGCCGTCTACTGTCGGTCGGCGTATCGCGGCGACGACACGCCCGGCAGCCGCAGCGGCCTTCTCGGGTTCCGCCTTGTGAGGATCGGCAGGTAGCGCTTGAGCACTTTTACCCTCTTACCCTTCCGGCCAGGACTTAGGCAGTGGAATCGTAGCGTAGCAAGCGTAAGGCGTGCGTAAGCCGCCTGAAGCGGCGAAGCGAAGATGGAACTGCCGGGCGTGGCATGATGAGTACGTAGTCCCGCCTTAAGGCGGAACAGGGGCGTTTCACTTTTCCAAAGGAAACCGTCAATAGTCGAGTTCTCTGCCTAAAAAGAAATACGCCGCTGTTCCATGATGAGTACGTAGTCCCGCCTTAAGGCGGAACAGGGGCGTTTCACTTTTCCAAAGGAAACCGTCAATAGTCGAGTTCTCTGCCTAAAAAGAAATACGCCCCTGTTCCATGATGAGTACGTAGTCCCGCCTTAAGGCGGAACAGGGGCGTTTCACTTTTCCAAAGGAAACCGTCAATAGTCGAGTTCTCTGCCTAAAAAGAAATACGCCGCTGTTCCATGATGAGTACGTAGTCCCGCCTTAAGGCGGAACAGGGGCGTTTCACTTTTCCAAAGGAAACCGTCAATAGTCGAGTTCTCTGCCTAAAAAGAAATACGCCCCTGTTCCGCCTTAAGGCGGGACTACGAACTTTAAGCGGAACAGCCATCGCACTCTTCAGCCTTCC
>JAGNMH010000022.1:0-8752 GCA_017991275.1 Acidobacteriota bacterium | reverse complement strand
GTTTCACTTTTCCAAAGGAAACCGTCAATAGTCGAGTTCTCTGCCTAAAAAGAAATACGCCCCTGTTCCGCCTTAAGGCGGGACTACGAACTTTAAGCGGAACAGCCATCGCACTCTTCAGCCTTCCTGAGTACAATCCGCTCACCGTTTTTCAAATCCTGAACTTTAAGGAGCTTCCCCGCAATGACCTGGAACCAGGTTTACGACCCGTTTAATTCGTGGCCGCTGTCTACTGCTGTAGCTGCTTTGCCCGTACTGACTTTGTTATTCGTGCTGGTTGTTTTGAAAGCGCGAGTTTGGGTTTCGGCTTTGGCCGGAATGTTGATGGCCGTGACTTTGGCGCTGCTGGTTTTCAAAATGCCTGCGGTGTTGGTTGTCGCAGCCGCCGGGCACGGAGTCATTTTCGGAATGATCCGCATCGCCTGGGTGATTGTCGCTTCGATCTTTTTGTACAACATCGCAGTCGAAACCGGCCAGTTCGACATCATGAAACAATCAATCGCCGGGCTTTCGTCGGACAAGCGATTGCAACTGGTGTTGATCGCTTTCTGCTTCGGAGCTTTTCTGGAAGGCACTGGCGGAGGCGGCGCTCCTGTGGCAATCGCCGGTTCGTTTTTGATCGGGCTGGGCTTCCCTCCGTTTCAAGCGGCGACTTTGTGTTTGATCGCCAACACGGCTCCGGTGGCCTGGGGCGGCGTGGGCAATCCGATTCGCGTGCTGGCCGAAGTGACCGGACTTCCAATCATGCATTTCAGCGCAATGGCCGGACGGATTCTGCCGCCCATGTCGTTGATTCTGCCGTTCTGGCTGGTGCGAAGCATGGTCGGGTGGAAAGAAACTTTTGAAGTCTGGCCGGCTCTGCTGGTCAGCGGATTGTCTTTCGCCGGAATGCAGTTTTACTGGTCGAATTATCAGGAAGCCGGGTTGGTGGATGTGATTTCAGCGGTCTTTTCTCTGCTGGTGATGGTCGCGTTCCTGAAGTTCTGGCAACCCGCAAAGGAAATGCGGCTGGATGGAGCCGAGCATTCCTCGCTTATCACCAAGCATTCGGCAATTGCAGTACTGAAGGCCTGGTCGCCGTTCATACTTGCTTCGGTTCTGATCTTTTTTGCCAGCTACCCGAAGATCAACAAGTACGCGATTTTCAGTTCGCTGAAAATTCCAATGCCTATGCTGCATAACGCGGTGATGAAAGTTGCGCCGGTTGCGCCTGTGCCTACGCCTGAAGGCGCGATAGTTGATCTGAATTTCATCGCTATTCCCGGAACCGCAGTTTTTATCGGCGCGCTGCTTTCGGCTTTGTTCCTGGGGCTATCGCTGACTCGCGCGCTGAAGATTTTTGGCCGGACTCTGGTTGAAATGATTCCTTCGTTGCTGGCCATTAGCTTTATGGTCGGGCTGGCTTATGTCACGCGCTACGGCGGAATGGACACCGTGCTGGGGTTGAGTCTGACCGGAACCGGCTGGCTGTTTCCATTCTTCGGAACAATGCTGGGCTGGTTGGGCGTAGCCTTGACCGGAACCGACGCCGGGTCGAATGCTCTGTTCGGCAATTTGCAGAAAGTCACAGCCGAGCAGTTAAATCTAAGCCCGATTCTGATGGGCGCGGCCAATTCGGCAGGCGGAGTGATGGGCAAAATGATTGATGCTCAATCAATCGTCGTTTCCAGTTCGGCTACGCAGCAGACAGGCAACGAAGCGGCGATCTTCAAAGCCGTTTTCTGGCATAGCATTGTGTTGGCAGCGATGGTTGGCGTGATCGTTATGGTTTACGCTTACCTGATGCCGTGGATCATTCCGCGTTAAAACGCATGTAGTCCCGCCTTCAGGCGGAACGGGGTGTATTTCTTTTTTAAGTAGGAAGCCAGGTACAGAAAGCTTTTCCTTCTGAAAAGAGAAACGTCCCTGTTCCGCTTAAAAGCGGGACTACGAACTTTTCAAAAGGAGCAAAACCATGAAACGCAATTTCCTGATTCTGTTGTTGGCAATCGCTTCGCTGACAGTGTCGGCGCAAGCTCAAAGCAAAGCGGCTCCGGCTTTTGACAAACTGAAAGCCCTGGTTGGCGAATGGGAAAGAAAGGCTTCGGATGGTTCAGGCGGGAAAGTTACTTTCCGATTGGCGTCCGGCGGTTCGACTATTATCGAAACGATGATGCCTCCGAACGAACCGGAGATGGTTAGCGTGTATCACCGTGACGGCGACAGTTTGGCGATGACGCATTACTGTTCCGCCGGGAATCAGCCGCGCATGCGCGCCGAAGTTCCGGCTGGCGAAATCAAAACTTTGGATTTCAAATTCGTGGATGCCACCAACTTGAAGAAACCGACCGATGGTCACATTCACAGCCTGACGGTGAAGTTTCAGGACAACGACCATGTGACAATGATTTGGGCCTGGCGCGAGGGCGACAAGGACGAAGCGCTGACACTTAATTTGGAGCGCAAGAAGTAAAATTCCTGACTAAAACGGATTTGGTTCATAAGCCGCAGGCACTTTGTCTGCGGCTTTTTAACAGATTGGTTGCCGAGTTGGAGTTTTGTTTGAAACATCCGGCCTAAACTTTCATTTCCTTTTCTGGTTAGGCTGAAATCCGCAACCGAAGCGACGCAGAGACTCCACACACGGCAAATTTATTCTCGACATTCTTTTTTGCCGGGCTATAATCGAAATCAGTTGGCGGGACTCAGCCGTAAACAGCCAGAAGGGAACTTATGACATCAACTCCAACCCATGAAGTAACACAATTGCTGCGCGCCTGGATGCAAGGGCAGGAAAGCGCGAAAGATGAGTTGTATGAGGCGGTTTATGCCGAGCTTCATCGCATGGCTCATCGTTACATGAGCCGTGAAAATCCCGGACAAACTCTGCAAACTACTGCGTTGGTCAACGAAGCTTATTTGAAAATGGCCGACGTGAAGAATTTGAAATGGCAGGATCGGGCGCACTTTTTTGCCGTGTCGGCCAACATCATGCGCCGTATTCTGGTTGACCGAGCACGGTCTAGGCAGGCCGTGATGCATGGCGGCGGTTTAAGGCATGTTCCGCTGGATGAAGCCATAGAAATTCCAGAAGCATCCAATGTTGATTATCTGGCGTTGAACGACGCGCTGGACAGATTGGCCGAAATGGATGCGCGCAAAAGCCAGATTGTCGAGCTTCGATATTTCGGCGGCCTGACCAACGAAGAAATCGCCGAAGTTTTGAAAGTTTCACCCGATACAGTTATGCGCGACTGGCGTTTTGCCAAAGCCTGGTTGCAAAGCGAACTGAACGGAGATCACAGCCATGAATCCGACAACAAAAACGCACGTTCGACCCACGCTTGAAGACATCTTCAATACCGCTTGCGACCTGCCGCAAAGCCGGCGCACGGCTTATCTGGATGAAGCCTGCGGCGATGACCGGGAGTTGCGCCGCAAAGTCGAAAACATGCTCAGACATCACGACGATGACGAAGGCTTTCTGGAAACTCCCGCCGTCGAAGACGCATTCAAGGAAATCGCCGAACAAATAAACCAATCCGGTCAACATCGCCCGGCGATGATTGGCCGTCAGATTGGCAATTACCGAATTCAGGCGTTGTTGGGCAAAGGGGGAATGGGCGAAGTTTATCTGGCTCACGACGATGACCTTGACGTTGATGTCGCCATCAAGTTTCTGATCGGAACTTATGCCGACGATCCTGAATGGCAGGCGCGATTCAATCGCGAAGGTCGTCTGAACGCCGATCTGACTCATCAGAACATCGCGGGTTTACGCCACAAAGGCCAATGCGACGGACGCCCGTTTCTGGTCTTTGAATACATTCCCGGCCAGACGCTGGACGACAAGTTGCGAAACGGCCCTTTGCCGATTGCCGAAGCCCTGCCGATTTTCCGGCAACTGGCCGCGGGGCTGGCTCACGCGCATTCCAAAAATATCATTCACCGTGATTTGAAACCGGCCAACATCAAAATCACTCCCGACAATCAGGTCAAAATTCTGGACTTCGGCATTGCCCGGCGAATTACTGCCGATCTGGCCACTGTGGAGATGAAAACGCTTGCTCCGGACGAAGAACTGACCCGCGATTTCGGCGAAACCATCAAGGGCGAGGTCATTGGCACAGTCGTTTACATGAGTCCCGAACAGACTCGCGGAGAAATGCTGGACGCCGGAACCGACTTATGGTCGCTGGCCTGCGTCATGTATCAGACTCTGACCGGCAGATTGCCGTTCAAGGGCGTTGACACTTACGACACGCTGAACTTGATCCGTGATCCGCGCCACGAACCCGACTGGCGCGCTCTGCCAGCCAACACGCCGAAGACGATTCAGCAACTGCTTCGGCAATGTTTCGTCAAACAGCGCGCTCAACGTCGAACATCGGCTGAGGGAGTTCGGCAAACAATCGCCCTGATGATCAAACCCAGCCGCCTTTGGCCGCAACAATTCAAGCATCAGGTCATGCTGGTCACTGCGGTTTCGGTGTTGCTGATTGCGGCCTTTGTTTCAGGAGCCTTGTTGCGTTCGTGGTGGGTCAGAAGCGCGATTCCGGCGGAAAAGCAGTTTGTTGTGCTGCCCTTCAAAGGCTTTGGCGACGCACAGGCGGGGGTCGGATTCGCCGATGATTTGCGGCGTAATTTGTTGCGAATCTCCGACGCCTGGCAGGCAGCCCCTGTGGCGGACGCGCGGCAAGCCAGCCTGCTCAATCTGGATTTGCAAAACATCTCTCGAAAGATTGGCGCAAACCTGATCGTCAGCGGCGAAGTCCAGCAATCCGGCGCGCAACTGAAAATCAGGTTCCGAGTGCAAAATTCATTTCTCTACACTTTTGCCGAAGAGGAAATTACCGGCCTCAGTAATCAACTAGGAGCATTGCAAAACCAGATTGCCGAGCGCGTTGCGGATAGATTGAAGCTGGCAAAGTCAGCGCGCGCGACTACTTACAGCCAGCAACTTCAGTTGAACAACGTTCAGGCTGGCGAACAATACCTGATCGCGCTGGGCGAATTGCAGAAAGATTTGAACCGGGATTCGGTGGAAAAACCGATTGAAATACTGACGAGGCTGATTCAATCCGAAGGCGATTCTGCGAGATTGCAGTCCGCGTTGGCGCGGGCTTACCTTAACAAATACGTTTTTACCCAGATGCCGGAGTGGATGGAGAAAGCTTTGCAATCCGCCACACAGGCTATAAATCTGTCACCCGATCAACCTGACGTTTATCAAATTACCCGCGGTTTGGTTTATGTAGAAATGGGCAAGCCTGAAGAAGCGCTCAAGGATTTCGACGCTGCTCGCGCTCGCGCTCCAAGAGATTGGGAAGCGTTGAATGGTTTGGCTCAGGCATACTCAATGGCTGGAAATCTTCAACAGGCTGAACAGATTTACCTTCAAATGACTCAATGGTGGCCAAATTATTGGGACGGTTATAACGAGTTTGGCTATTTCTATGCCGATCAGGGCAAGTTCGACAAAGCTATCGAAAACTGGCAGCGAGTAGTCACACTATTGCCAGATAGCCCGGTCGGATATAACAATCTCGCCTCAGCGTACTTGAAAGTTGATCAGCCAGTAAAAGCGATTGATATGTACCTTGCTTCGATTAGCAAGGATCAGACACGCGACAATTTTGAAGCTCGCACCAATCTGGGAGTGGCCTATTTCGAGCAACAGCAGTATGAATTGGCCGTAAGTTATTTTCAGCAGGGACTTGACCTGGCCAGGGAAGCAGGACGGCAGGACGCCAGTTTGTTCGGTAATCTGGCTGATGCATATCGCCAACTTGCGCGTATGCAAACCTTGCCTAACCTGGTTGATGAATATAACCGCCAGGCAGGGGAGATGTACGATAATGCCATCAATCTTGCCGAGCGGAATATCGCGACCGGCACAATGGATGCTCAGGTATATGCTCATTTGGCTGAACGACTGTCTAAACGTGGCAAAATTACTGAAGCAGTTGTCTCCCTGAAACAAGCCTTAAAGTTGGATTCAAGTTCTGTTGGTGTTGCTTACTCTGCAATGGTTGTTTATTTGCTGGCAGGCGATATTGACAAATCGCTACAGTGGCTTGAACGGACTGCCTGCGGTGGATACGGCATTGCAATGCTTAACCGTGATCCTGAATTGCAGGCACTGCGTCTCAATCCTCGCTTCGACTCAATCATCGCCAAGTGTCAACAGGCCAATCGTTAACCAACGTACTTTGCATCAGCGACTTTGATTCTATGCATAAATTACAGTCAAAGCAGTTACTGCAAGGTAATTTTCCGAGGACCAAGCATGTTTAAACTTGTTACTATTTTTTTGACGCCAAATCCTGAAAGGCCCAGTGAATCGCTAATCGCGGTTTCCCCTGATCCTGTAAAACTCTTTATAGAGGTAGAGGTTGATCAGAACGGAAATCAGGTTGTGACGGATGTGGATGAAGTGATTTGGCAGTATTCTAAGCTGCCTCCCGATGGATCGAATCTTCCTGCGTTTCCGGGTGCGCCTGAAGCAATAGACCTGAATGTTGAAGTGAGATTCCCGCCTCTCAATAGTCCTTTTAACTCGCCACCTTCTGGTGATTCTGTTGCCTCATTATTGCCAGCGCCGGAAGCTGAGAGCTATGAAAATATCGGTATTAATCCTCTTGTCCCAAACAGGCCTCGTGAGGATGCCGCTCCAGCGCCGATTGACGGTATTGAGGTTTCGGCATTGGCGGAACCGGCTGAAGGCGAACCCAGGGAGTACGAATACGCAGTGATTTTGACCAGCCGAACCAGCGTGAACGTATTGGACCCCAAGATCATCATCATCCGTCGTCATCGGCGAGGAACGGTATAGCCGGGCCAGCTTTGTAAATCACGATTGTTGACTTAAAGGAGGATTATGGAAACCAGTAGTAATCAGTATGGACAGCAACCACCCAGCAGACCGCAACCAAAGCCGGTAAACATTGCCATCACGGTCGTCAAGGATCGGCAAACAGGTGAATTTAGATTGAACCTGGAGCCGCCCACGGTGGATTTGACCGTCAACGAGCAAGCCGCCTGGCGCAGTAACGATGGCCGATTGGAGATTCGATTCGCCCCCAATAACACGCCTTTTGCGACTGCAAATTACCGAACCGCAAAAGGCGGAACCCTACTTTCCGGCGCGCCGGACGCGAAAAAGATCAACCGAATTCCTTACAAATACACTCTGCTGGTGACGACGCCGGATGGTTTTTTCATAAAGCAGGATGCCGACTTGCGAGCCGTTGCGGCTGACGGTTCAACTGGCCCGCGTCCTGAACAGGGTGGTAATCCAGGTAAGGGCTGTCTGACTTTGCTGGGTTTTGGCTTGGTCGCCGGTCTGTTCGCAAAGATTCGCGCGATGTTGTGACTTGTGCGACTGACGACGAATGGGCAAGCGCCGGCGATTCAATCTGCCGATGCTTGCCCATTTCGATTTGAATTCAGCCTGTCTTGCTTCAGCCTTCCGTTGCTGCGTCATAAATCAAAATCTTCGACCAGAATCCGTCGCAATCTTCCCTGAATTTGTCGTGAATCGGGTCAACTTGATAAGCCTCGTGCGCGGCTTCGTCGTCGCAGATGACGACCAGCGCGCAGGTATAAGACCGGTCAATAATCGGTCGGTCGGTTGCGGCGGGAGTGCCGACAAAACCTTGCCGGACGCTTTTGATTGTTGTCAGCGAATTTGCGCCAGCCCAAAACTTGGCGCGTTGTTCTTCGGTCAGTTCGGGTTTCAGCCAAAAATAAACAGAGTGTATGAACATAATCAGTTTGTAAGTTAAAGGTTGTAGGTTACAGCAATGCTCGTTCGATCAGGCTGCGCTGGTCGTGGCTCAGGCTCTCTGGCAAAGCTTCGGGCTTGAACCATTCGGCGCGACTGATTTCACGGCTTTGTGGTTGAAAGTCGCTTTGTGGGCGACAGCGAAAGATGATTTCTATTTGTTGGTAACGTTCCAATGCGCGAACAAAAGCGACTCCCAGGGTTTCAATTTCCAGGCCGATTTCTTCCCGCAGTTCGCGGCGCAGAGCGGCTTCCGGTTGTTCCCCCGGCTTTATGAATCCACCGGGAATTCCCCAACCGCCGCCTTGCTGAAATCCTGGGCGGTAACGATGTTGAAGCAGCAAAACTTGCCCGGTTTCATCTGTCACCACTGCTCCGGCAGTAACAGTGAAGCGCGACTCAGCCAGCAATGCGCCCCAACGCCTGACTCGTTTCGGAACTCGACGCCACAGCTTGCTGAGCAGGTCAATTGGCTTCAAATCAAAAACTCCATGCCTTCTTTTATTTGTTTGCCGCTTTATATTTGGTTCGACCGGCGATGGCAAGCTTTACGCTCTTGCCGCTGCGCGTGTTACTTTACCCGGCGATGAGCAGGAAGAAATCAACCAACCAAATTGCCGCCCCAATAAACATCGACGAATTGCTGGAAGCGATACGCCGTGAAGACGATGGGCTTTCCGCCGCCGACCTGGCCGATCTGTTTGAGCTTGGTCGAGCCGATCAAAAAAATGTAGCCTCGTTGCTCAGCCAACTTCAAGGTTGCGGATTGTTGCGCCGACACGGACAGGAGTTTCGCTGGGCAGATTCCAACCGCGCGCTGCTGGGAACAATCAGGCAGCGCCGCCGCAAAACCATCAATTTTATTCCAGACGATCCGCATGAACGCACACGGGGCCGCATTCGCATTTCCGCCGAAGATTTGAACGGAGCTTTCGATGGCGACCGCGTCGTTGTCAACCTGGCACGCTCCGCAAAAAGCAACGACCG
>JAGNMH010000021.1 GCA_017991275.1 Acidobacteriota bacterium | reverse complement strand
GGGTGTAATCCTGCTGTTTGAAAAACACTTCCGACATTTCCCAGTAAGTTGTTGAGGCCGCCGGGTCAAGCTCCAGAAGTTTGTTGTAACACTCCTGCCATTTTTTGACGTTGGAGGATTGCAGATAAAAACCAGCCAGCGTTTTCAGCACGGAGTAGTCATAATTCTTCGCCATGTATTTCTCGATCAAGCTGATGGCTCGATCGTATTTCTGAGTCGAATCAATCAGATATGCCGCTTCACCATAAACAAAAGACCAATTAGACGGATAAAGTTTGAACGCTTTCTGATTGGTGGCGATGGACTGGTCAACCAGATTTTTCTTTTCGTAAAGGGCCAGCTTCAGATCGTAAAGCTCTTCGGATTCAGGGCGCAGCTTTTCGTACCTTTTTATCAACTCTTCAGCTTTATCAAATTCCTTGTTGGCAAAATGGGTGTTGATTTGGTAGACGACGGCTTGAGGGATATTTGGATCGGTTGAATTGATGCGCTCATAGACGGTAGAGATTTCGTCGCTCTTTTCTCCACGTCTATAAGCTTCAACCATGTAAATATCGAACAAAGCGCATTTCGACGCTCGGGCTGACGCCTGGCGCAAAACCAATTCCGCTTCGGTTGCTTTGTCATTACGCAAATAACATTCAGCCAACAGAGCGTAATTTTCCAGATGATCAGGATTCTCTTTGATTTTGGCTTTGAAGAAGGCTTCGGCGAAATTCTCTATGACCTTGACGGAGGCACCAGGGCGGCGCGGGTAAGTTTTGGATTCGGTCGAAACTTCCAGGCCGGAGATAGGCTCGCCGCTTCGATCTGTGACGCGCAGCATGAAGTTGCAGGAATCAATTTCAGACATTCCGCATTTAATCAGCACGCGGTTCCAACCCTCCTGCAATTCAGTCTCGATGACGTATGTGTCCAGGTCGTTGTTGTTTTCGTCCAGGTATTCAAAAAGCTGCTGATCGTTCAGAAAGACTTTCACCGAACCTGATGTTCCGACGCGCAACTGAACAGTCTGTTTTTTCGGTGAGAAAACAAAGGTGTTGGCATAAAAGACTGCGTCCTCTGCGACGAAATAACGGCTGAAGTCTATCCATTGATCGCGCTTGATTGCGGACGGGCGGAACCATTTTGCCGGAATTCCATTCTTACCTGCATAAGTTTGGCCCGTGGCGAATTCAGATTCGGGCGGAAAGGCTTTTTCAATTCCTGAAGCCGAGATGTTTTCAAACGGCCCCAGAACCAGCCAGTCTTTTATCGAGTTTTGATTTTGGAAGTAACGCGCCGATTTCACCAGATCGCCTTGATCCTGGTAATAAATTCCCAGAGCTTCATTGGCCATGGCTTTCAGGATTCCTTCAGGATCAGCCGACTTGCTCATCGCTTCCAGCATCGCTATCGCTTCTGAATTTGGCGTATCGAACTGCTGTCTGAAAACTCCTGACGAACCCATCACCGCAAAAAGGTAAGGGTATGAAGTCTCTTTATTTTGCAGGACAACTTTCAATGATTCCCAGGCCTTCTGATCTTTACCCTGCATTCCGTAAAGCAGGTATAACCCCAAATAGGCCCTGGCATTGTTTGGGTCTTCTTTGATGGCTGCGGTCAATTTAGCTTCGGTTAGTTGCTGATTGTTTTCGCTCCAGGCTTTCCAGGCTTCGGCGACCAGAGTCTGGCTTTTTTGAGGATCAGCCAGGCAGTTGACTGTGGTCAAAATAAACAGCGCAAAACACATCACAAACGACTTTGTTTTGGACATTTCATCTCCTATGGCTTAGGGGGCGGCCAATATGCTGAATATGCAGCAGATTCCCCAATCTGCTGGGTTGGCCGTTTGTCATAGGGCTGATACTGATTTGGCAAAGCGACCAACTTTGAAGACTTTCTCGTTAAAAGCAGAGGTTCAAACTTCCTGTTTTTTGCTCGACGAGCTAAAAAACGCGCAGACAATAACACAAGATTATGATTTGGTTACACGATTTCCCGTGACGAATTCAAATCTTACACGTGTTCAAGAGTTGTTTTCGGGCAAATCATTTCTTCAGCTTGGCCAGGAACTTCTGGCGAAATTTGGCGACTTTCGGAGCTACGACGCCCAAGCAATATGGTTGGTATGGGTTGTTGGCGAAATAATCCTGATGGTAATCCTCAGCCGGGTAAAAGACCGGAGCCGCTGTGACTTCAGTGACAATCGGGTTTGGCCAGACGGCTTCGGCGGTCAATTCGGCGATGACCTGTTCGGTTGCTTCTCGCTGTTCAGGCGAGTGATAGAAAATCGCCGAACGGTATTGCGATCCAACGTCGCCGCCTTGACGATTGAGTGTCGTCGGATCGTGAATGACGAAAAAGACCTCCAACACTTCCTTGAAGCTGACGATTTGCGGATCGAAGGTGATTTGAACGACTTCGGCGTGGCCTGTCTCTTCGTAACAAATCTGTTTGTAGGTCGGGTTCAAAGTGTGGCCGCCCATATAACCGGACACGACTTTTTCGACTCCCCGCAGTTCAACGAAGACGGCTTCCAGACACCAGAAACAGCCGCCCGCCAGTGTTGCAATCTCTTTATTTGTTTCCATAGATCGAAGTTTATCACGACAACTGAGTGAGTTCGCTGACAGTTGCGGCGACTTGCAAAACTTCGGGTGATATTGGATTCTCCGCCCGTCCAACACTCCTCCAATCAACTTTTCATTACTATGCGATTTGCTAACAAGATTGCCGTTGTCACAGGCGGAGGCGGCGAAATTGGCCGAGCCACGGCCAAGCGATTGGCCAGCGAAGGCGCTACCGTCGCGATTGTTGATCTGAACCTTGAACTGGCTGAACAGGCTGCGGCTGAAATTGTTGCCGCCGGAGGGCAGGCTTGGGCTTGGCAGACCGACATTGCCCGGCGCGCTCAGGTCCAGGCCCTGGCTGGCGAAGTCTTACGCCGGCACGGACGCATTGACGTCCTCTGCAACATTGCGGGCATAGCTCCACCAGCGCCTTTCCTGGAAACGACCGACGAAAGTTGGGACGCGACGATTGACGTGAACTTGAAGGGCGTCTTTTTCTGTTCGCAAATCATTGCGCGAGCAATGGTCGCTGGCGGAGTGAAAGGCAACATCGTCAACATGGCTTCGACCAATGGGCTGGTCGGCGAAGTCGGGCTTGTGGCCTACAACGCATCGAAGTTTGGCGTGGTTGGATTGACGATGACGGCGGCGATTGAACTGGCTCCGCACGGTATTCGAGTCAATGCAGTTGCTCCGGGAATGATTCGGACACGGTTATCCCAGGCTGTACTTGAATCCGATCCTGAACTGGCTCGGACTTATTTTCAGGACAAGATTCCAATGGCGCGATTTGGCGAACCAGACGAAGTTGCCGCCGCAGTCGCTTTTCTGGCTTCGGATGATGCAGGCTTCATCACTGGTCATTCGTTGGTGGTGGATGGCGGACAACTGACTTTTTGAAAGTGGGTAATCAAAAAAAAACTCATCCAAGCATAACTGCTAACTGTCTTAGGCAAGGTTTTCAGCTTGATAGATTGGCTCAGCAGGGTGAAGCTTTTTGGGACACCTGACTCGTCGTAATGTCTCGATATGGTAAATCGTGTAGATGTTTCAAACTTTTTAGGCTGATAAATCCAATCTACTGAGGCAAGAGAATTGAGTCAATGTTCGGAACAGCACTTGCTCGAATGTCTGTCGGAGAACCTTCTCACAGATAATAGTTGTTCAATTTTCAGCTTGTGCAAATGTCCAGACATTGGAATTTGGTAGGTGTGCGTATTATTGAGCATCAGTTCATCTCAAGCGCCAACCGCACGGTTGAACAATCCCCTTTAATTGAAATAACAGAAGGCTGGCTTTGCACAAAAAAGACAGGTTATCCAATGTCGGATTCGCTTCCGATCTGCCGGATTTGTGCAAGCTTGCCGTAGCTATAGACCAAATCCGATATTGAAAGGAAGTTTCTCTATTATGCAAAACAAACCGCTCAAGATTTCTATTTTCATGTTTTTCTGCGTCTTATTTGTTGCCTTTGGTTTCAGAGGACTAAAGGTAAAAGCCAATTCGGCTGGGCCAGAAACCAGGCGCACGGGCGCTCCCGGTGAATTGACCTGTAATGCTGTCGGCTGCCATTCCGGAGGCGCAGTCAACAGTGGCGGTGGCACATTGACCATAACAGGTGTCCCAACCAACTACTCTCCAAATCAGGAAGTTGACATCACAGTGACTATTGCTCAGGCCGGTCGAATCCGTTTTGGTTTTGAAGCTACAGTGATTGACGATCAGGGCGCGCCAGCCGGAACAATAACTCTTACCGAAGCTTCGAGAACTCAGGTATTTAGCGCACCTGTCGGGGCTAATCTGCGCCAATATGTTATGCACAACTTCAGTAGCACTGGTGTCAATGGTGGGGCTAATCAAGGCCGCTGGACTTTTCATTGGAAAGCCCCTGCTCAGAGTGTGGGGCGCGTCACTTTTTACGCCGCTGCCAATGCCGCCAACAATAATGGCGGCGAAAGCGGAGACCTGATTTACACCGCTAATGCCAGCACCCAACCGGCTGCGGCGCTGGCGTCTGTAGCAACAGTTTCGTCGGCCAGCTTTGTTCAAAACGTAGCGTTGGCTCAGAACATGATTGTCTCTGCGTTCAGTTCGGCGGCTTTGTCGCAAAACGTGGCGGTTGCTTCAACGAATCCGCTGCCGACCATCCTGGATGGCACTGAAATCGAAGTTCGTGACTTCACTAACACCATTCGCAAAGCAGGCTTATTTTTTGTTGCGCCAAGCCAGGTGAACTATTGGATTCCAACTGGAACTCCGAACGGCATAGCGACTATTACGGTCAAACGAAACGGCGCTGCGGTTGCTGAAGGAACTGTGACAATCGAATCCACCTCGCCAGGAATCTTCACCGCCAATACCAGTGGAACCGGCGTTCCCGCGGCAGTTGCTTTGCGCGTAGTTGGTTCGACTCAAACCTTTGAATCAATTTATTCAACACAGAATGGGCAGCCTGTTGCGACGCCGATTGACCTGGCAGCCGGCGATGTTTACCTGATCTTGTTTGGCACTGGAGTAAGCGGTGCATCGGCCGGATCGGTTACTGCGACTATTGGTGGAACTGCCACACCGATACTTGGTTTTGCCCCCGCTCCAGGTTTTGTCGGACTGGATCAGGTAAATGTTGGCCCTATCCCGAAATCGTTGATTGGGCGTGGAGTTGTCAACGTGGTGCTGACCGCAGGTGGTAAAACAGCCAATACTGTAACAGTCAACATTAAATAACTTTTCTCTTTCCATCCCGGCTTCGTTATTTAGGGCGAAGCCGGGATGGCCTGTTTGTTTCTTCCCAAACCGTTTCGTTTTCGCTGTAAGTCTTTCAAGTCGGTGGTTGGCGATTGAGCGTGGTGATTTCAATTTGGTTGCAGCGTTCAGTTTTCCGCCGCCGTCCTTAATCAACTCCGACCTCCGAGCCACGGCTCGAATGACGAAAGGAAAATCATGAAAAAAAAGTCTCTCTTACTTGCGCCACTTTTAGCCATGCTACTTATGGCGGTTACGGCCATGGCAGAAACCGTTTCGACTGGTTTGATTCTGAGTCCGGCGAATGAGAATCCGCCGATTGCCGGACTGGCTGCTCAAGGCGGATTTCAGATCACCGTCAATGTGACCCGTGATTCCACAGGAGCAATCACGTCAGGCACAGTTCGTTTTTTGGGCAATGCCATTTTTCCGGGAGCAGCAACCGTTACTGGTCTTCATATCCATGAGGGAGCCGCAACAGTTAATGGCCCGGTTGTAATAAATACGGGTATCAGCGGCGCCAGTCCGGTCACCCTGGCAGCAGGTGCAGGTATTTTTGATTATACAGTCAATGTGACCGACGCTGCGTTGTTGGGAAGATTGCTGAAAAACCCGCCGGGCTTTTATGTAAATCTGCATACGACTGTGAATGCTGGCGGCGCGATTCGCGGACAATTGGTTCGTTTTGAAGAGCGACTGGCTCAAACGGTCACGATGACCAATGACAAGGAGATTCCACCAGTCACCAATCAGTCTGGCAATGCAGTGTCCACAATTACGGCCAGTCCGACGCGCGATGACAAAGGTGTTGTTACCGGCGGAACAGTCACTTTCTCGATGCAGTATAACTTTGATGCTGCCGCGAGTCTGACCGGCCTGCATATTCACGAAGGCGCTGAAGGCGTGAACGGCCCGGTTGTCATAAATACTGGTATCAGCGGAGCAGCTCCAGTAGCCCTGGTCAGTGGAAAAGGCTCTGCGAATTTCGTCGTGCCTATTACCGCCACCAGCCTGGCTCCGTTCCAGCGAATGCTTGCCAATCCGGCGGGCTTTTATGTCAACGTGCATTCTTCGGTGAATGCGGGAGGCGTGGCGCGCGCTCAGCTTTCCTCCCTTAGCTCGACGCCGCCAATTATTCAGCAATCAGACACTTACTTCCTGGAAACAGGCGGGTCAGTCGCAAACGTTAAGTTGCTGGCCACTGGCGTTGATCTGCTTTCTACTGCAATTGTGAACGGAACCACTGTGATTCCGACTCCTGATTTGACCACCGGATTGATAACGCTGGGAATTGCCGGCGCTATGCGTGGGACGCCGGGAGTGCTCTTCGTTCAAATTCGCAATGGGCAAGGTTTGTTGTCTTGTCCGATTCAGATCGTCGTCGCCGATGCGGCAAACGTGAACGCAATTCCGGCAACTACGGTTGACGGAGCCAAATATGGAACCGGCGCTGCGCCAAACTCAATTGCTGCTGCTTTCGGAACGAAACTGGCTTCAGCCACGGTTTCTGCGACAACTACGCCATTGCCGTTTACGCTCGACGGAACGTCCGTTTACGTCAATGGAGTCCCGGCCAGACTATTCTTTGTTTCAACCACTCAGGTGAACTACTTGATGCCCGAAGGCACTCCGTCGGGGCCGACTCAGGTCGTGGTTGTGGCCAAAGATGGCTCAGTTTCACGCGGGCTTGTGAATGTCACCTCATCTTCACCGGGCATCTTTACTCGCCTGGCTAATGGGCTTGGCGCTCCGGCGGCTGTGGCCGGAACTGATGGCACGAACTTCCCAACTCTGATGAGCAATGCCGACGGGACAGCGGTCGCAATTGACGCGGGCAGCTTCGTTTCTATTTTTGGCACTGGTTTCCGTTACGCATCCGGCGCGATGGCCATGTCTATTGGAGGAACTGCGGTTACTCCTTTGGGCTTTGCCGCTCAAAGCCAGTTTGCCGGAGTTGATCAAGTCAACGTCCAAATCCCGACCAGCATGGCTGGAAAGGGCGACGTTGATCTGACGCTGACCGTTGATGGCAAAACCAGCAATGTGGTTAAGCTGAAAATTAAATAAACCGGTGGTTGGTATTGGTGGTCGGTAATCACTGACCACCAACCACCAACTACCGGCAACCGACGACGCATGCAGAGACACCGCTTTTACGCTCTCAAATCTCAAATTTCAGATTCTCAAATTCTGCTGGATGCTGACGAAGCGCATCACCTTGCCCGGGTTTTACGGCTGAGTGTGGGTGACAGAGTTTTTGTCTTCGACGGCGAAGGCTCCGAGTGGGAATGCGAAATCGCCAGCGTCGGCAAACGCGAAGCCGATTTGACCATCATTCGCCAATTGACCGACGAAGTTGAATCGCCGCTGCGGCTGACTCTGGCTCAGGCCTTGGTCAAAGGCGATAAGTTCGATCTGGTTGTCCAAAAGGCGACAGAGCTTGGTGTGACGCGAATAGTTCCGCTGATAACCGATTACAGCGACATTAAGCGGGCAGAAGAGCGAGCCGAACAAAAGCTGGAACGCTGGCGGCGAATTTCTCTTGAAGCGTTGAAACAATGCGGGCGTCGCCGCTTGGTCGAAATTTCAGAGCCAATTTCCTTTGCCAATTTCTGCGAGTCTTCAACCGCCAAAAATCTGATTTTTTCCGAACGCGGCGGGCGCAATCTGCGCGAAATTGCCGCAAGTTTGAATCAACTTACTCAACTCAATATCTCAATCGCATCCGAAGGCGGATGGAGCGACGCCGAATTGCAAAAGGCCGAGAAGAACAATTTCATTCCTGTTCACCTGGGCCAAAGAATTTTGCGAACCGAAACTGCTGCAATTGCCGCAGTTACGCTGGCTCAGCATCTGTTTGGAGATTTGCGGTGAGCTGGAACGCGGTTCTTATTTCTTTTTCTTCCGAGGCTCGTCTTTCTCTGTCAGGTAGCTGGTAAAAGCCCGCTCCAAATGTTCTTCCATTGCCACTTTGGCTTCGGCGGGTTTGTGTAATCGAATGGCGCGATAAATTCGTTGGTGCATCTCCGCTGATTCCCTGAAATCGTGGGCGCGGCCAATCGTGTCACGTCGGCGGTCGTACATAACCGCTGAAACCATTTCCACCAGTGTAGCCAGAATCGGATTAGCGGATGCAGCGCCAATGGCCCGGTGAAATTTGATGTCATGTATCAGGTATTTCTGTGGATCATCCAGTGCAGAAAACATCTCTGCCACTTCTTCAGCAATCGTAGCCACGTGTTCGGCGGTTGCCCTTTCGGCGGCCAGTTCCGCTACCTGCACCTCAAGCACACGGCGAGCTTCGTACATTTGATCGAAAGTGAATCCGTGAAGCTCCGCCAACAGGCTAAGCTGATCGCTGTCCAGCGAAGGTGGCCCATCCGCTACATAAGTTCCCGAACCATGCTTGGCGTGCAGAACGCCTCGAGCCACCATCATTCGCAATCCAGCGCGAATACTAGGACGGCTGATGCCAAGTTGTTTTGCCAGTTCGCGTTCTGCAGGTAAACGGTCACCGGGGTGAAGTTGTCCGCTGGTGATCAACGCGCGAATTTCTTCAACTACCTGTTCCGCCGTTGGGCCATTGCGTGTTGCTTCCGGTTCGCGCTTTTTTGTAACTTTTGTTTTTGGCATATCGCTATTCAAGAGGTCTTACCAATCTATCCGCCACTGCTTATTGCCTGTTCCATCTTCGCCATACTGAAAAAACTGTCAAGTTGACTGTTGAGGCAGGCAAGTCATGGGAGCTAAATGCCATAAGCTCCAGTTCGCAGAAAAGCGCCAAATCGCAAAGGGCAAAAGGGTGAAAGCGGCTTCTGGCAGCCGCCAACGTCTCGCTTTCCGGCCTGGTTTTGCAGCTTTGCGCCTTTGCGTTAATTTTCTTCTTGCGGCTGGTTTCAAAGCCTTGACGCCATTTTTATATGCGTGCTATAAGCTCGCCGTTCTCACCTAGTGGTTTGACCAATTCGCAGATTTCAAAACTTAACCCAATTGGAGGATTTCAGTTATGCCTTCGGACAAAAGACTGCTTTTTCGCGCGTTTTGTGCCTTGTTGTTTACGTTGATCGTGAGCGGGCAGTTAACGGCTCAGACTGTGACCGGTGCGGTTTCAGGTACCGTTGTGGATTCAACCAGCAACGCCATTGTCGGAGCCTCTGTGACGCTGATTAACGAGAGAACCAAAGACTCGCGCACGGCGTCAACCAACGAATCGGGAGATTTCCGATTCACTGCCGTGACTCCGGGAAATTACACAATCAAGGTCGAGCAAAAAGGTTTCAGCACCTTTCAGCGGCAAGGCAATGTCCTTACTGCGACTGAGCATTTGGGCGTTGGCTTGTTGACGTTGAAAATTGGCGAATTGACTGAAACGGTGACGACAGTTGCCGAAGGCGCTCCGGTGCAAACCGAAAGCACCGAACATTCGGCGCTGATTTCCTCCAAACAGATCGAACTGGTTTCGATTCGCGGGCGCGATGTCACTGCGCTGTTGCGCGTTCTCCCAGGAGTTTCTTATCAAGGCCAAAGTGAATCTGCTGGCAATGGTTTTGGCAGCGGCATACCGAACATCCAGGGTGGACGAAATACCTGGAATACACTCAACGTAGACGGGTTGCGCGGTAACGATCTGGGCAGTCCCAGCACTTTCAGCAGCACAGTCAATTTCGACGCCATCGGTGAAGTCAAGGTTCTGCTTAACAGTTATCAGGCTGAATACGCCGGTAACAGTTCGGCGAACGTCAACATCATCACAAAGTCCGGCACGCGCGAATATCACGGCGGCGGTTACTGGTATAAACGCCACGAACAATTTAACGCGCAGAGCTTTTTCAATAATTTGAACAAAGTCACCAAGCCTCGTTATCGTTTCAGCACGCTCGGCGCGACCATAGGAGGGCCGGTCTGGTTGCCGAAAATCGGCGATAAGGTCAAAGACAAACTGTTTTTCTTTTACTCGTTTGAGGATTCGCAGACTTTGAATCCGCAGGCGTTGAGAACTGTCACCGTGCCGACTGCGGCTGAGCGCAGCGGCGATTTTTCAAAATCTTTTATTGGGCTGAATGCCGCAGGCCAGCCGAACCCGGTCTTTATACGCGACCCGCTGAAAACTGGAAATTGCACAGCAACCGACAAGACGGCTTGCTTTGACAACAACCTCATCCCGGCCAACCGAATCAATAAAAATGGCCAGGCGTTGTTGAGCGTGTTGCCGATTCCTAACGCTTTGGATTTGAACATCACGCGCGGCAATTACAATTACACCTTCCAGGAAAGCATCAAGATTCCGAAACGCCAGCACCTGTTCCGAACGGATTACAAACCGTCTGAGAAGAATTCATTTTACGTGCGTGGTTCGACGTGGTTTGCCGACAACCAGGGCATTGCGGTTCCGGCGGGAACGGCAAACTGGGGCTTGGCGGGTTTGCATTACACCTATACCGACAACGGAATTACGGGCAACTGGACGCGAGTCTTTTCGCCGCAACTGGTCAACGAAGCGACGCTGGGCGTTCGTCACGGCGTAGAAAAAGGCCCGCCGCTGAATGATACGGAATTGGCCAAACTGCAAAGGAAAACCTACGGTTACACCTTGGGGCAGTTTTTCCCAGGCATCAATCCACTGGGCATCATCCCGTCAGTGACGTTCAACAACATCACCAATTCGGCGAACATTACTTACGACGGACGCACCCCGTTGCGCGGAGCCGATACGCTGATTACGTTCAACGACACAGTTTCGCTCATCAAAGGCGCGCACGCGCTCAAGGCGGGTTTTTACGTCGAACGCGCCCGCAATTACGAAGGCGCGACTTCGACCTTTGCCGGCAATTTTGTGTTCCAGAACGACGCGAACAATCCGCTGAATTCGGGCTATTCGTACGCCAACGCCGCACTTGGCAATTTCCAGCAGTACACGGAATCTTCGACCCGTCCCAGCGGAGAAGGTCGTCAAAGCATAGCCGAATGGTTTGTTCAGGATTCCTGGAAAGCGACTCGTCATTTGACGATTGAAGGCGGCATTCGTTTCGCATGGTTTAATCAGTGGTACCAGAGCACGGTCAACGCGGCTGCATTTTCGCTTGAGCGTTACGACCGAACGAAAGCGTCTAGGTTGTTTGAACCGGCCTGCGCTTCGGCTCCGGCTGCTGGGGCTACCTGCTCGGCGGCCAACCGCCGCGCGCGCAACCCGATCAATGGCCAGCTTTTGCCCGCCGTTTTTATTGGCGGATTCGTGCCGGGTTCTGGAAATCCTTACAACGGCATGGTGTTGGGTTCGGACGAAAGCTATCCGCGAGGTTTCCGCGATCAACAACCGCCCCAGGTGCAACCGCGCCTGGGTTTCGCCTGGGATGTCAAAGGCGACGGCAAGCTGGCCATCCGCGGCAACGTGGGTGTCTTTAATCAAACGCGCGTCAGCGCCAATGCCGTTTGGAACGACGTGTCGCGCAATCCTCCGATCACAGACACTCCGCGCATTTTGTACGGCAACATGGACAACCTGCTGACTTCCAGCGGAACACTGTTTCCGTCCAGCGTGGCTGGGTTTGAGCGCGACGCCAAAACCCCGGTGACGTACAACTATTCGCTGGGAATTCAAAAGGACATCGGTTGGGGGACGGTGGTTGATCTGGCTTACGTTGGCTCGCAAAGCCGTCATTTGCAGCAATCCCGCAACATTAACACCTTGCTTTACGGCACCAACTTTCTGAAATCGTCTCAAGACCCGACACGCTATCCGGATGGAGTCGTGCCCAACACACAGGCGGGTTTACGCGCCGATTACGTTGCCGCTGGCTTGCAGTTCAACGGAGCCAGCGTGTTGCCTGCAGACTTTTTGCGACCGTTCCCCGGCTATACCAACATCACTTATTATGAAAATGCCGGCACGTCGAATTACAACGCATTGCAAGTGGCGGTCAATCGCCGCTTCATTCGCGGAGTGCAATTCGGGGTTGCTTATACCTGGTCGAAGGCGATGGATTATGCCGATGATGACCGTTCCGGCGTGGCGGCATATCGCCCGTTGAGAATTTGGAATTACGGCAGAGCGGGATTCGATCAAACGCATATCTTTGTGTTGAATTACACCTGGGATGTGCCGAGTGCCAGTAATCTGGTGAAGAACCCTGTCGTTAAAGCGCTCTTTGATAACTGGCAGGTGTCTGGCATCACGGCATTCGTAAGCGGCACACCATCCGGCGTAGGTTTTTCGACAGTAGACGCTTCTGACATTACCGGCGGCGGCGATGGCGCTCGAATTGTGATTAAGGGCAATCCGATTCTTGACAGGGGCAGTCGTGACAACGCCACTCTTTCAAATGGTTTGACTGGCACGCCTATCTGGCTGAATGCGAGCGCCTTTGCTCGCCCGACGCCTGGGAATTTCGGCAATGCGCCGAAAGATGTGATTCGTCTGCCAGGCACAGCCAACTTCGACCTGTCGCTGTTCAAAAACATTCCACTCAATAGCGAACGGCGTTATCTGCAATTCCGCTGGGAACTGTATAACCTGTTCAATCATACTCAATGGTCTGGCGTGAACACGACGGCGCAATTCAGCGCGCCGGATGCAAACGGCAATGTCACTCAAACAAATGCCAATTTTGGTTTGGTCAATGCCGCGCGCGAACCGCGTTACATGCAGTTGTCGTTACGGTTGACCTTCTAAAGCAGATTGGCCATTGTACGCCCTAATCAGCTACGCGTCCGGCAAGCAGTGTTTATTCGCTGTTTGCCGGACGCGTAGCTTAATTTAGAAGTCATTACCGATCAGACTGGATAGGGAATTTTATGAGACGAATAACTCTGACATTGATGATTGTGCTGTTGACGGCGACAGTTCTGTTAAGTCCGATCGCGCGACCCGTTACCGCGCTGGCGAAAAGGCCTAACATCATTTTGATTCTGACCGATGATCAAGGCTATGGCGATGTTGGGCGACATGGAAATCCGATTTTGAAAACACCGAACCTGGATCGGCTGCACGATGAATCTGTGCGCTTCACGGATTTTCACGTCAGCCCGACTTGTGCGCCTACGAGGTCGGCTTTGATGTCCGGGCGACACGATTTCAAAAACGGGGTGACGCACACGATCCTGGAACGTGAGCGAATGTCGCTGAAAACAACGACCATTGCCCAGGTACTGAAATCCGCCGGTTACACCACGGGCATTTTCGGCAAATGGCATTTGGGAGACGAACCGGAATATCGTCCGAACCGGCGCGGGTTCGATGAAGTGTTTATTCACGGCTGCGGGGGCATAGGTCAAACCTATCCCGGAACTTGTGGAGACGCTCCGGGCAATTCATATTTCAATCCAGTCATTCTGCACAACGACAAGTTTGAAGCCACAGAGGGTTATTGCACCGATGTGTTTTTCGGTCAGGCCGCGCAATGGATAAAAACGGTTAAAGGTCGCCGCCCGTTTTTTACCTACATCACGCCGAATGCTCCGCACGCGCCGCTCAATGTGCCTGAAAGCTATGAAAAGCTTTATGCCGATAAATTGCCTCAAGACCGAAATGGTAAAAACACCGCCAAGTTCTTCGGCATGGTTCACAACATTGATGACAACCTGGGCAAATTGTTGGCAATGTTGAAGGAACAGGGAATCGAGCGCGACACGCTGGTCATTTTCATGAATGACAACGGCGGAACCGAAGGCGTTCGCGTTTGGAACTCTGGAATGCGTGGCAGCAAAAACACTCCGTATTTGGGAGGAACTCGCGCCATGAGTTTCTGGCGTTGGCCGGGAACTCTGAAGCCTGCGGCGACGGACGCGCTGGCGGCTCACGTGGATGTTTTTCCGACGCTGGCGGAAATCGCCGGAGCGAAGTTGACGCCGTCCGTCAAAGCTCAGGTCGAAGGTCGCAGCCTGCTGCCCGTACTCAAAAACGCGAAAGCCACCTGGCCTGACCGCGTTTTCGTTCGTCACATCGGGCGCTGGCCGAAAGGCGCGAATCCGAACGATTGGAAATACATTCAAGTCAGCGTCCGCTCTAAACGCTGGCATCTGGTCAGCGACAGCAAAGAAAACGTCAAAGCCTGGGCGCTGTACGACCTGCAAGCTGATCCGGGCGAAAATACTGACGTGGCTGCTCAGCATCCTGAAGTCGTTAAACAACTGGATGCCCAATACGACAAGTGGTGGGCAGAAGTGTTGCCGATGTTGATCAACGAAGATGCGTCGCAACCGGCTGTCAATCCTTATCACGAACAATACTGGAAACAATTTAACGGCCCTGGCCCGAACAATGTGCCGCCGGGAACTAAACCCAAAAAATGAAAAAGATCATTCAGTTATTATTGTTATTGGCTGGCGTGTTGGTTGCGTTGACGTTGGCGCAACCTTCGCGTAAACCAAACATAGTCATCATATTAGCTGACGATATGGGGTGGGGTGACCCAGGCAGTTATAACCGGCAATCGAAAGCTAAGACACCAAACATTGACCGGCTGGCGTCGCAAGGAATGCGGTTCACTGACGCGCATTCGCCGTCTTCGGTTTGTACGCCGACCCGGTATGGATTGTTAACCGGGCGATATGCCTGGCGCACTTCGCTGAAAAGCGGAGTACTGCAAGGTTACGACCCGCTGTTGATCGAACCCGGTCGGGCGACGATTGCCTCTATGTTAAAAGTGCAAGGTTACAACACTGGCGCGGTGGGCAAATGGCATTTGGGCTTTGGCAAAACAAAGCCTGTTGATTACTCCAAACCGCTGACGCCGGGGCCGAACGCGATTGGGTTCGATTACTTTTTCGGCATTCCTTCGTCGCTGGATTTCACGCCTTACGTTTATGTTGAAAACGAATCTGTTGTTGAAGCTCCGACTGCGACGGTTGCCGAAAGCAAGCATCAGCGCGATGGAGGGCAGGGTTTTTGGCGAGGCGGCCCCATCGCTCCAAGCTTCAAACACAAAGATGTTTTGGGCAAGCTTACCGACAAAGCCGTCGGCTTCATTCAAAAACAAACCAAAGCCGCGCCGTTCTTTTTGTATTTTCCGATGAGCGCGCCTCACACGCCGTGGTTGCCGCTTGGTGAATGGAAGGGAAAAAGCGGCGCTGGAGATTACGGCGATTTCGTCATGCAAACTGACGCGATGGTTGGGCGTGTGTTGAAGGCTTTGGAAGATGCGGGCTTTGCCGAAAACACGCTGGTCATTTTCACCAGCGACAACGGAGCGCACTGGCTGCCTGGCGAAGTCGAACATTACCAGCATCAAGCTAATGGAAAACGTCGCGGTCAGAAAGCGGATATTTGGGAAGGCGGCCACCGCGTTCCGTTCATTGCTCGCTGGCCGGGGCAGGTCAAAGCCGGAAGCGTCAACGATGAATTGATATGCCTGACAGACCTGATGGCGACTGCGGCGGCGGTTGCCGGTGCGAAGCTGCAAACAAATTCAGCCGAAGATAGTTACACCCTTTTGCCCACTTTGCTCAGAGGCAAACAGAATCGCCCGATTCGTGAAGCGGTTGTTCATCATTCGATTGACGGCACTTTCGCCATTCGGCAAGGCGATTGGAAACTGGCGCTGGGACTAGGTTCACACGGATTCAGCGAACCGAAAGACATCAAAGCGAAGGCGGGCGAAGCCGCTGGTCAGCTTTACAATCTGAAAGACGATCCCGAAGAAAAAGCGAATCTTTGGCTGAAACAGCCTGAACTGGTTGCGCGATTGACTGCGTTGCTGGAAAAGTACCAGCAAGAAGGTCGCAGTTCGCCGCGCGAAAATTAGCCGGGTGTCAGGCTTTTTGGCTCCATCCCAATTCGTCAGCGATGTGGGCGACCATCTGTTCCTCTTCGCGGACGACCTCGTGCCCCCACAATCGGCCAAAAAGCACATGAGCAATCTGGTTACAGTGCGCCAGTAAATCGTCGCGTTCGTGCTTTCGATCCTCCGGCGGCAAGGCTTCCAGTATCAATCTGGTTGCGCGTAGCGACGTTTCGAATAATTGCTCAGAGGGCTTTTCGTTCAGCCATTGCATAAGCTTTTCATCCGACGAAGTATGTTCTTTGATGCCGCGCAGGCGAGCGATTTTTAGTATTGCTTCGCGGTGTTTGTCGGTCACGACTCCGCCAGCCCAGGCGACTTCGACCAGTGGCAGCATGTGCAACAATTCAAGGGTTTCCGACGAATACCCCAAATCCTGTAAAGCCATGATTACGTCTTTGTCTTTCAGGCCGGTGATTTCAGCCATCCGCAGGCGGTCGTTTTCCAGAGCCTGACGTTCGTGAATCTTTTCAATCAGCAGTTGATCCTGTCTGCGGAAATAATCTTCTTCCTGCCAATGTTCGCGTTCTTCGAAAATGTTCTTTTCTGACATAACTTACCTCCTTGCCTGAGACTTAGGTTTATGGTGGATGCTGTCTGACGATTGGCGCAAAGAACTACGTAAATTGAAGCAAATCATAGCTTTGGACGCAAGCGTGAGAAGCTCAAACGCGACGGTTAAACGTTGGATAAGCTAAGTTTGACAAAGCAAAACACGGTCGTTAAAGTCCCGCTTTTCCCATACATGACCAATTTCTACCTACTTGAACACCTATGACTGGAAACGAAGTTCGAAGCATCTTTCTGAATTATTTTGCCCGGCAAGGCCACAAGATCGTCAAATCTTCCCCTTTGCTGCCAGCCAATGATCCGACGCTGTTGTTCACCAACGCCGGAATGAACCAGTTCAAAGACGTTTTTATCGGCGCGGAAACGCGTGAGTACAAACGCGCGACCACATCGCAAAAGTGCATTCGCGCAGGTGGCAAGCACAACGACCTGGACGAAGTCGGCAAAACGGCACGCCATCACACTTTCTTCGAGATGCTCGGCAACTTTTCCTTTGGTGATTATTTCAAGGAAGACGCCATTAAGTTCGCCTGGGAATTGCTCGTTGATGAATACAAGCTTGATCCCACACGGCTGTGGTTTTCGGTTTTTGAAGGCGACGCCGAAGTCTCCGCCGATGACGAAGCGATTGAACTTTGGGTCAAGGTTGGCGCGCCCCGCGACCGCATTCTGAAATTCGGACGCAAAGATAACTTCTGGCAGATGGGTGAAACCGGGCCGTGCGGGCCGTGTTCGGAAATTCATTACTACATGGGCGACAAGCCCGAAGACCCTGCATTTAACAAAGCCGAATACGTCAACGGCGTTGGAGACGACACCATCGAGATTTGGAATCTCGTCTTCATGCAATACAACCGCAGCGAAGTCGCGCCCGGCCAATACAAACTCGATCCGTTGCCTGCGCCTTCGGTGGACACGGGCGCTGGGCTTGAGCGCGTTTCGGCGGTCTTGCAGGGCGTCAAATCGAATTACGACACCGACCTGATCAAGCCGATCATCGAATTCACCGCGAAACTTGCCGGCAAAGAATACAAAGCTGAAACAC
>JAGNMH010000534.1 GCA_017991275.1 Acidobacteriota bacterium | reverse complement strand
AAAACCTTGCGCAAAATTGCTGGTGTAGCATTTGCCACGAGTGCGGGTGCTGTTAACACAGGTCACTGTTGCCGCCAGCGGCGTTTTCCAGTTGACGTAATCAATGATGAAGTCATTGATGTTGTTGTATGAGTACGCGCCGCTTTCGTTGCGCAAATTGGCCAGAGTGTCCGTAACACGGTTGATGTCCAGACCGAATTTCAGCGTGCTGGCACCCATCGAAACGGTGACGTTGTCTGTGTACTGCTGGCGGCGTTCATCCGGATACTGAGGTCGTTCCAGGAAAGTCGGTTTGCCAAACTCCAAACCATTGGTCAGGAAGACGTCCGGCGCGCTGCCATTGAGCGCTGTTGTCGGTTCGCCCGGAAGTGGTTTCTGGCTGAATTCATATTCCAGATCGCGAGCTATCTGGAAGCGGAATTCATTGACGACTCTGGGTGAAATTGTGGAAACAAGCCGTCCGGTTACCCAGTCAATATCAACAAAATCATCGCCAAAGCTGGCACGGCCACGTGTGTTGGTCGCCTGAGTCTGAATGCCCGCCGGAGAATCCCAGCGCAGACGGTTGTAATTAATGGTGAAAGTATTTTTGCTGTTTACCTGCCAGTCAATCTTAGGCAGTAGCAATAGCTGGTCGCCACGACGCGGCACAGTGCCAGTCAAAGAATTCAAGAAGCCCAAGGTGTCGTCAATCTGTTGTGTAGTCAGGTTGCGTGGCGCACCTGTCAGCGCAGTGCGGTTGACTGTGTTCAGATAGGTCGGGCTGGTAAAAATGCCCAGTCCCGGAAAATTGCGTCGTTGTTGGTCGTAGCTGAAGAAAAAGAACAGCTTATCTTTTTTGATTGGGCCACCAACTGTGCCGCCGAATTGATGCCGTTGGTCTTCGGGTTTTATGCCCACGGTCGTTGCCGTGCCGTTGACCAGAACGGATTGGAAAGCCAGCGGATTGCGTGCGCCCCACTCGTTGTTGCGTTGAAAATAGAAAGCATCGCCGTGAAGTTCGTTGGTTCCGCTCTTGGTCACGGCGTTGGTCACGCCACCGGCAGAGCGTCCGTATTCGGCGGAATAGTTTGAAGTATTGACCTGGAATTCACGAATCGCCGACTGGCTGACCGAATAGCTGATGCGGGTGCGTCCGCGTTCTTCAGAGAAAAACGCCTGATTGTTGTCGCCACCGTCAATGGTGTTGTTGTTTAATAGCCCCGAAATTCCTCGAAAGCTGATCAAACCAAAACTGCCGTCAGGAACCGAACCCGGCGTCAAGATGGCAAAATTCGACCAGCGACGACCATTGATCGGCAATTCATTAATTGAAGTCTGATTGATATTAGAGGCAAATTCTTTGGATTCGGTATTGACCAAACCGGAATCTGCAACGATCTGAACTGTCTCTCCTGAACCGGCGATCTTCAGACTTGCATCAACGCCAGCCAAGCGCCCAACTTCGACAATCACTTCGGCCTTGTAATCCGCAAACCCGGAAGCTTTGACAGTCACAGTGTAGTTGCCCGGCTGGAGGTTGTTAAACCTGAACTTGCCTTCGCCACTGGTGGTCGCGGTTTCTTCCTTGTTTGTGCCCAGGTTACGAATTGTAATTGTGGCGTTGGTGATGACAGCGTTTTGAGGATCGCTGACACTGCCGCTGATGCCGCCGGATACTGACGACTGCGCGAAAACGGTTAAGCTCATCGCGGCGGTTAAAGCCACTAAAAGCGATAACGCGAAAATCGCGCGGAACGAGGTTATTCTTTTCATAATTCTCCCTCTCTTAAACGAAATAGGGTTTCGGGTAACTGAGCGGAAGGCGAATTAACGCCCAATCCACTCAAAGATTGAGTGCAAAACGATTTCATCCCTGGAAGCTAGTCTGGAAAGCTTAAGTTGGAAGCGACGTCTTCTTGTTGGACGTCTGTCATTATCGGTCATTAAAAATGCCGTTGCGGGGACGACATTTGCCCCAAAAACTACTGAGTTAAATATTGGCGCTTACTGCTCTACCAAGTAGGGCGAGAGGTTAAATCACCGGCTCAGACAGGTCAAGTTAAGATCACGTTAGCTGCAACTTCATCTTTTCTTTGACGCAGCCGGTTCTTTCACCATTTTTTTTCCAGTTCTCAGCCGACATGGCCTTGCACTTTTCCTGTTCTGCGGCAGCGATTACAAGTTCTTTGATCGGCTGACTGATTACCAGTTCGACTGGGGCTTTCGACTTTGCGACCTTATCAATATAGGCAAGCGTAGTTGCTTGCCTATATTGGCTTCGGCGGAGACCAAAATCGTACGGAAAAATCAACCTTGAGGGCTTGCGTCTTTTATAGGTGGCCCCAGTTCCTCCGTTTTATAACCATCGGGGTAACTGCGATGACGCATTTCGCTGCGAAAAAAAGGTTGTCGGCGTTCAGGCAAATGACGAGCGAAACGGGCGCGGAATCGCAAAGAGGTTTCAACCAAACCGCGAGTCAATTTCGATGGTGCAGGAAATCCGAATGCGGCGCACAGCCGATCATCCATCAAGGCGTAAACGAAGGGTTCTCCCAATTTCCACAGAGGCTTTGGCAACAGCCAGGACAAAAACAGGTTGCGCGTGGCTTCGGCAGTGCGGCGGCTGGCTTCGGAATATCGAAACCGTGACTGTTCGTATTCAACGTTAAACCGTTCATATTCCGCAAAGCTTTGCGGAAGGTCCTGGATGTTCATTCGCTTGCCGACTTCGCTCCAGAAATAAAACAGCCCCAGCCGTTCCTGTTCGACCATTTGTCGCCAACCGAATCGGTCAATCCAGCGAATCGGCTCAAAGATAAACGTCGAAAGCACGTAGCGAAAATCGTCGTTGGCGATCTGGAACCGCCCGTGCAAGCTGTTCATTCGTTCGATTGCTCGGCGACCCTGCTCACTATCGTATCCGAACTCGTAAATCTGGCTCATGATCAGGTCGGTGTCGTCGTACCGTTTTTGCGCCCGCTGACTGAATTCACCTGTTCGATCCAGCAACGAACCAATGCTGGGCACGGCAAAGGTTCGGAACAACGCGAATTCCAGAGATCGAACCATGTCAAACGGAAACTCGTGCGCCGCCATCAAAAACATAATGCGCTGATGACGGCGGACAGGATCGAGCGTCAAAATTTCCTGCAAGGATTTGTGTTGGGACATAACGCCTCCGTTGTTAGTTTGATGGAAAAGCGCTCGACATTACGAACCGGGTTATGCGACTGGATTTACTTCTGTGTTGAGAACTTTTCCGCTACATCCAGAATTCGCTGGGCAGTGCGGGCGTGCAACGGCTCTATCAACTGGCCTTCAAATTGTATGGCTGCCAAACCACGCTCCAAGGCTTCCTGCATTGCCGCAACGATTTTGCGCGCCTGTGCGATTTCATCCACGGATGGAGAAAAAACTTCATTGACCGTGGCAATGTGCGAAGGATGAATCACCGCCCGGCCATCGTAACCAAGATTGCGAACCAACTCGCTGGCCCGGCGCAAACCGTCCAGGTCTGGTATCGAAAAGTAAGGCGCGTCGTAAGCTTCAACACCAGCCGCCCGCGCCGAATAAAGCATGCGCGAACGAGCAACCAGCAATTCCGGCTCACCTTCGGTCAATCGCCCGCGAGTCAGCACAGTGAAATCCGCGGAGCCGAACATCAGACCATCCAGCATCGGACTGGCGTCAGCAATTGCAGGGCAATTCAAAACTCCGCGCGGAGATTCGATCATCGCCACCAACCGCTGATGACTGGCCAGCAATTGAATGACCGCCGCCACTTCTTCAGCACGTTCGGCTTTGGGCAGCACCGCGCCAAAAGCTTTGCTGTTGGCGATGGCTTTTGCGTCTTCTTCGCCAAAGCCGGTATCGAATCGGTTGACGCGAACAAAGACGGGCTTTGCGCCAAAATCCACTTCGCCAAGCATTCGCATGACGGTTTGCCGAGCTTCGACTTTGCGGTCAGGCGAAACGGCGTCTTCCAGATCAAGGATCAAAGCGTCGGCGTCAGTGTCGCGCGCTTTCAAAATCATCTTTTCCGACACGCCGGGAACGAACAACAAACTTCTCATCACCATTGGCTCCTTTTAAACGGGGAAATAGCTCACGCAAAGACGCGAAGGCGCAAAGATTAAAAGAACCCTTCTTTGCCCTTTCCTGTTCTTTGCGGCTTAGCGTGAGCCGATCTTCACCACTTCTCTTTTCGGAATCAGCACACGGCGGCGCAGCGTCAACACAACTTCGCCATTTTGATTGCGCCCACGAGTTTCGACGTACACAACTCCGCGATCCGGCTTGCTCTGAGATTCGCGGATTTCCAGCACCTCGGTTTCGGCGTAAATCGTGTCGCCGTGAAAGCTGGGCAGCACGTGTTTGACGCTTTCGTATTCCAGATTGGCGATGGCGTGCAGACTGACATCGTTGACCGACATGCCTACGACCAGACTGAAAATGAACGTGCCGTTGACCAGTCGCCGCCCGTGTTGAGTGCTCTGGGCGTAATGTTCGTCAATGTGCAGCGGGTTCTGGTTCATCGTCATCAAGCTGAACCAGGTATCGTCAAATTCCGTGACCGTGCGGCCCGGCCAATGTTTGTAAACGTCGCCGACTGTGAAATCTTCCAGGTATCTTCCTGCCATGTTTTCCTTTTTCTTCCCACGAAGCCACACGAAGAAAGCACAAAGGGGGAAATTTCAGACAGGATTTACAGGATTCAACAG
>JAGNMH010000533.1 GCA_017991275.1 Acidobacteriota bacterium | reverse complement strand
TTTACGCGACAATGTGATATGGACTTCGATGATGTTGGCTCCCAGCGTAGCCGCAGCGAATCCGGCGTAAACCGTTCCCGAATGATCGGACAATCCGACAGGGCAGTTGTAACGCTGGCGCAATTCGCCAATCACGTTTAAGCCCAGCTTTTCAGGCGGACATGGATAAGCCGTCGTGCATTGCAACACGCCGACCGGCGCGCCATTGGAGCGAACGCAATTGACCGCCGCGTCCAATTCTTCCCAACCTGACATGCCGCTTGAAAGAATCACAGGCTTGCCTGTCGCAGCCATTTTTTCCAGCAGCGGAATGTTCGAGGTTTCTCCTGCGCCGACTTTCCACGCAGGCACGCCGACTCGTTCCAACAGATCAACGGCTTCAAAGGAAAACGCCGATGACAAGAAGATCAATCCGCGTTCTTCGGCGTGAGCAGCCAGGCCGAACCATTGCTCTTCGGTGAATTCCATTCGCCGCCAGTAATCGTAACGAGTCGCGTCCTGACGGCTGAACTTCACCCGCCAGGGTTCGCCCGGAGTGCTTTCGGCAGAGGCGATGTGAGTTTGGAATTTGATGGCGTCGGCTCCGGCTTGGGCGGCGGCGTCAATGTAAGCGTGCGCCGTCCCCAAACTGCCGTCGTGCGCCTGAGCCACTTCGGCAACGATCAAACAGTTTCTGTTGTTGTCTGAAAACCAGTTTTGCAAACCAGAACTCCGTGCGGTTATGCGTTTAGCGGTGCGCGTTGAAGCAAATAACAAATCGTCAGCATCAGTCTGGCTTTTTTGCCGACAGCGTGTTTGTGGTAACAGGTCAGGTCTTCAAAAAATCCCGTGCCTCGCTGACCTGTTATGACTTTTATCTGGCCATCGAATTCGGCGAAAGCTTCGCGGTCATTCAGATAACGCGATAGCAATCGCATTGGCTTTTTTTGCCTATGAGATTTTCTAATCACAACATGCGGGCCGCTGTTTTCGTCAACGTCGGTCAGGTAAATGAAAACGATCAAGGTCTTGAAATCGCCTACGTCGTAATGAAATTTCGATTTCAGAGCCATTGCCTGTTGAAACTTTTCCTCGCTTTCTGGCGGCCAGGTCCAGTAAAGGCTGGAACTGTAAAGAACAGGTTCGGCTCCGAAAAATCCTTTGACGACTTCCAGTAATTTTGGGTCGTGCGCGATGTCGTGAACAGTCTGGCAATGTAGGTGAGGGTTGGTAACGACAGCTTGCCGACCACAGAAATCTACGATCCGATTGACCTCTGTTTCGGGCACTTGAATTCCGGGCGCAAACCCTTCGCGGTTCAAACCGTCCAGTGCATTTTCCACGTCAAGTTCTGGGAAAAGCGAATTCCGATTGCGTACCAGCGCGGGATTTTTGTCACGGCGTTGATGGTATTTGATAAAGAACTCTTGCCAGGGACCCAACCACCAAACTGCGCGTAAGGCGCGAACCAGTCGGACGATTTGTGGCCGTCGTTTCAAATGCTGGCGCAGCGTCAGCGCCACGGAGAGTCGCGGAAAAAGAGTCATCGGGAGCCGTTTTGACCTAACGAGAAGCATCACGCTGGTAATAATCAAACAATGTCGGCAAATGTTTTTTCCATTCGTCGGAAATAGAAGGCTCCGCCGACTAAGATCAACACCGCCATTAATGACGACACAATCAACAGAGGCCCAACGGTGATTTTCGACCCCAGCAGCGCCCAGCGAAAGCCTTCGACGACGCCTGCCATCGGATTCAAACCGTAAATCGTTCGCAACGGTTCTTTCAACAAACTGCTGGGATAGCCAATCGGGGTCGCCAGCATCCAGAATTGCGCGATGAAGGGAACGATGTATTTCACGTCGCGGAATTTGACGTTCAACGCCGACAGCCACAGCCCAACTCCCAGCGAAGTTATTAACGCTAGCAGCAGAAACAACGGCAGCCAGAGAATTTGCCACGTCAGAGCTACGCCGTAATACAACATCATCGCCAGCAACAGCGTGAAAGCCAGCAGCAGGTCAACTACACCTGAAAACACCGTCGCCAGCGGAATCGTCAGGCGAGGGAAGTAAACCTTGCTGAGCAGGTTTGAACTGCCAATCAGGCTATTTGATGATTGAGTCAATCCATTGGCGAAGAACGTCCACGGAACCAATGCGGCGTAACAAAACACCGGGTAAGGAATGCCGTCCGAAGGGATTTTGGCCAGGCTGCGGATAAAGCTGAAGACCAGCATCGTGAAGAAAGGCTGAATGATTGCCCAAGCCACGCCTAGAGCTGTTTGTTTGTATCGGACTTTGATGTCGCGCCAGGTCAGGAAGTAAAGCAATTCGCGATATTCCCACAACTCGCGCAGTCGCAGAGCCACCCAGCCGCGCGAAGCTTGTATGCGAAAAACGGGAAGCTCGTCGGTTGCGACAGGCTGGTCAGAATTTATGTTCACTTGGTTTGTCAGATTGGAAGATTGCATTTTCTTTTGGCTTCGAGCTGAAGAGACACTTGTCCCCAACAGTCAGACCTTAAAAGGAAACCTCATGCCGAGGCAGCATCATTGAATTTCAACAGACCGTTACAGCTTGGGAATGTTCAGAGAGAATAACAAACTTGGCATTTGTTGTAATTTCGACTGACCGAATTCGTCAGGCGGGGGTGGAAGGTTCGATTCTGTGGGAATAAGTAAGAATCACATTTGTTTGGGGATTCATCGAAACTTGCCGAGCACGGGGCGCGATTATACATGCCGACCTTTTGCTGTAAACAACTTTTTTAATCTTTGAACAGCAGCCAAGTCTTCTTCAGCATCGGCAACCCTAAGTTCACAAGTACGAGCTAAAAGTGGATGGTGGTTATCGTTGCAAAGTCGTTGCAACGTCGTTGCAAAGAAAAAGGCCGGGAAGAATTCCCAGCCTTGAAGTCAGTCTAAACCCAGATGAGTTTAGGATTTATTTTGATGAGCCGTGGTGGACTCGAACCACCGACCCACTGGTTAAAAGCCAGTTGCTCTACCGACTGAGCTAACGGCCCGAAGCAATTTGAATCAAAGAGACTGTCAAAAACGAAGGGCGGATGATACTCATCAAGGTTGATGCCGTCAACCGCCCAGGTCTAATAAACAATGAAAAAATCTCTTACTTTACGTCGAAGACAGGAACTTCGCTCAGCAACATTTTTCCAGCGGCTCGGCTGACTACATAAACGGCGCGGCCAGAATAATCCTTGCCTTCAATTTTGATCTTTAGCGTGACGTCAATTGCTGTGCGATTGGCGTCCCATTCTTCGGCGCGCAAGGCTTCAGTCACCCAAATGGAAGGCTTTCTGACAACCAGCGATTGCGCGAAGCGGCGCAAATTTCCAAGCTCCACAAAGGGATTGACTGTGTCTGCCGTTCCAAGCAAAACAGCGGCATCGAACTTTTGCAGGAAGGCCCTGACATCTTCGGGAATTTTGACGGTATTGGCGCCGCGTTCGGCTTTTAAGGCGCTATCGCGGGCCTCGACGGTTGTTGTGGCGTCAAGGTCTGACATGGCCGCGTAACGGTAGCGCATGGCGGCTTCAGCAAATTTGTTTTGCTGAAGCGCAATTTCAGCCAGTCCCAGATTTGCCGCGCCATAAGCCTGCAAAGGCAAAGGCTCGCTTTTCAATACTGCTTCAAAAACCTTTGCGGATTCGTCGTTTTTCTTTTGAGCCAATAGCGCTCGGCCAAGCAAGGCCTGCAATGTCGGCGAATTGGATGTTTCTTTCAGGCCTTCGCGAGCTTTGGATTCGGCTGTGGCGAATTCATTTTTGCTGAACGCCAGGTTGGCCTGGCCAAAAGCTTCGGATTGAGACGGGCGGCGCGGATAAATGTCGTTGGTGTAATCGGCTTGCAGATAAAGTTTGTCTGGGTCGGCTTCAATTGTTGCCAGGTTGGTTCCGGCTGGGAAGCTGACCGAGCCGAATTCCCCTGCTTTGACCGTTACCGTGCGGTTTATTTTTTCGCCTTTGTCGGTTGTGGCCAGTATCTGGACGGTCACTTCGCCAGAACCGAAGTTGGCAATGGTAGATTCGACCCCGGCAGCAGTCGTTTGCGGTTGGCCGATGGCGAAATCCGGCAGCAAGCTTGATTCAATCCAGTTGGAGAAAATTTCATTGACCAGGCGACGATCTGCGCCGGAAGCCAGCAAAACTTCTTTGAAGCTGGCGCAGCGTGACAAGGCGCACAGCGGGTAAACCTGTGGCGGTCGTCCATTTTGCGAAGGCAAATACCAACCGCTGAGCGAAAGAGCGTCAACGCTTCGGCGATTGAGTGAGGCCCGCAGTGCGTTTTCGAAAGTCTGTTTGCCTATTTGTTTTTCAATCAGTCGCCAGATCAGCGCCCCTTTGTTGTATACGCTGGTGGTGTAATTGCGATCCAGCGGACTCTGATTCAGCAACGGAGCGTCGTCTCGGGCGATGGTCGCGTAAGCGCGGCGAAAACGATCAAATGACGTTTCGCGTTGATCCTGGCCGTAACGCTCGCCCAGATATTGAGCGACCAGATACGATGGCAGAGCATCGCGCAACATCCCAGTTCCGCGTCCGCGCAGCAAAACCTGTCCGTCAATCCAGGACCGTGCCGCCGCTCCGGCCAACAGTTCGACTGTGCCCTGATCCAGCAAATCCCGGCGAAGCAGGTTGTCATCAACCGTCACGGATCCGACCGCGGTAAACGAAACGTCGCGCACCGCGCCGAAGTTATCCGAAGT
>JAGNMH010000532.1 GCA_017991275.1 Acidobacteriota bacterium | reverse complement strand
TCACTGCTCAGCCTGGATGGTTCAACGCTGAACATCAAAGTCCCTGATCGCGTTTTTGAAGACTGGATTCTGAATAATTACCGCGATGTGCTGGAAGAATCCCTGGACGAGGTCGGTGTTGCTGGTTGCTCAATCACGTTCGAATCTTCGCCTGAATCCGCACAACAAAACGGCGAAGCCAGACCAGCGATTAAGCCGGATTCGATAAGCACACAGCCTGCCGGGACGGTGGCCGCGCCTTCGCGCCGGTATTTTTCGACCGCATCATTTTCTTCTCCCAGACCTGCTGACGGACGATTGGCCGACCCCGACCTGACTGAAACGCACCTGAACCAGAAATATACTTTCGACACTTTTGTCGTCGGCTCTTGCAATCAGTTTGCTCATGCCGCCGCATTGGCGGTGGCCGACACACCGTCGAAAACCTATAACCCGCTTTTTCTTTACGGCGGGGTTGGATTGGGCAAAACGCACCTGATGTGCGCCATCGGTCATCGCATTAAAGAGCAGTATCGTCATTTGCGGCTTTGTTATATTTCGGCTGAACGGTTCATGAACGAACTGATCAACGCCATACGCTACGACCAGACGAACGCATTCCGCGAACGTTACCGTTCAATAGACATTTTGCTGGTTGACGACATTCAGTTCATCGCCGGAAAAGAGCGCACACAGGAAGAGTTCTTTCACACCTTCAATGCGCTGCACGACGGGCAAAAACAGATTGTCATTTCGGCTGACTGCGCTCCGAAAGACATTCCCACACTGGAAGAGCGCCTGCATTCGCGTTTTGAATGGGGATTGATCGCCGACATAACTCCGCCGGACGTTGAAACCAAAATCGCCATTCTTCGCAAAAAAGCTGAAACCGAAAACATGTATCTGCCTGACGACGTGGCAATGTTTATTGCCCAAAGAATCAAATCGAACATACGCGAACTGGAAGGTTCACTGGTTCGATTGACGGCGCTATCTTCGTTGCGCGGCGACACGATCAACCTGGCGCTGGCGCAGGAAGCGATCAAAAACATCATCGAAGAAGACCAGAGCAACATCACTATTGAGGCTATTCAGAAAATCGTCGCCAATCATTACAAACTGAAAGTTTCAGAACTGAAGTCAAAATCGAACGCCAGAGAAATTGCCTTTCCACGTCAGGTGGCAATGTACCTGTGCAAAAACCTGACGCGGTCAAGCCTGCCAGAAATCGGGCGTGAATTTGGCGACAAACACCACACGACCGTCATCCACAGCGTCAAAAAAATTCAAGCGCTGTACGAAGAGAAAAAAGGCAATATCCACACGGTTATCAACAGCTTAATTGCTAGCTGCAAATAAGCTTAGCTGCTTTTTTCATAACACTTGTTTTTATTGTCCTGTGAATCTCTGTGGACGCCTGTGGATTACAGCGGCGGATTTTGACCGGCAGCGATTTTCCACAGAAATTCCCTAAAGACCCATTAACCAGTCAACAGGGTTTTTCACAGGCAAAATACGGCTAAGGCCAAATGTAGCAAAGCAGTTAGTTTCGTTTTCCACTTTTCCACAGGACCTACTACTACTGCTGGATAAATATAAGCTCTAAGTTTTAGTTTATAGAAGAATAACTAAGCAGAGGAAATCTTTAAGGGAGCAAGTCATGCATTTCACCGTTGGCAAGTCCGCTTTGTTGAAAGAACTAAACCTGATTCAGGGAGTCGTCGAAAAGAAGAGCACCATACCGATTCTGTCCAACCTGTTGTTGGAAGTGAAAGACAACGAGCTTTCGATCAAAGGCACTGATCTGGATGTTTCAATTTCCACGTCCTGTCCAATCGAGTCAAAAAAGACAGGTTCAATTTGTTTGCAGGCCAAGAAACTGTTCGAAATTGTTCGCGCTTTGCCCGAAGCCGAGATCGAATTCAAACAAGGCGACAAAGATCAGATAAACATCGCCTGTGAACGCTCGAAGTTCCGCATGGCCGGTTTGCCGAAAGATAACTTTCCCGAAGTCCAGACGTTTGACGGGGCATTTACTTCCTTGCCTGCTGAAACGCTTCGGACGCTGATTGCCCGCACTCAGTTTGCGATTACCGCCGAAGAGTCGCGTTACACGTTGAACGGCGCTAAGTTTGAACTTCATGCCGACAAGGCCAGAATGATTGCGACTGACGGCCACCGGCTTTCGTTTGCCGAAAAGCCTGCCAATCTGGGCGATGCGACTTTGGACGTGCTGATTCCGAAAAAGACTTTGGCGGAGCTTTCGCGCCTGAGCGCCGAAACCGAAGAGACAGTCGAAATTGGCTTCAACGAAAATCATTTGTTTTTCAGGTTCGGCAAACGCTTGTTGGCTTCGCGCACGCTGAGCGGTCAGTTCCCAAATTACGAAATGGTTTTGCCGAAAGGCAACGACAACCGAGTGGCCATTCCAGTGTCTCAACTGTCTGCCGCTTTGCGCCGCGTGGCTCTGATGGCGGACGAACGCTCTCATACAATTCGCTTTGACATCACTGCGGGCAAGTTGACGATTTCGGCCCCGGCGTCCGAATCCGGCGAAGCCAACGAAGTTTTGCCAGCCGAATACGAAGGCCCGGAAATTTCAGCAGCGTTCAACGCGACATACCTGCTGGATTTTTTCAGCGTAATTCAGGAAGGCGACGCGCTGCTGGAATTCAAAGACAGCAATTCACAGGTGCAGCTAAGGTCAAAAGACGAAAGCGATTACGATTTCCGGTACATCGTTATGCCGATGCGACTGTGATCAAATCATTCCGGTTTTGGCCTGCGCGCGGCGTCCAGTCGCATCAAGGTTGCCGCGCTTTTGGCCACCAGTTTTCCGTCCGCAGTCGTTATCGTCACTTCGGCATAAGCCAGAGTGCGGCCAAGATTGACGATGTTGGCTTCGCAGTAAACGTCCTGATCTTTGACGGCTTTTAGAAAGTTGATGCGCTGTTCGACTGTGGTTGGATATTGATCGGGCATGATTTGTGTCATCAAGGCATGCGCCGCGGCGGCATCGGCCAGCGAATAAATGGCTCCGCCGTGAACGGTGAACGGCTGAAGAAATTCCGGGCGATAAGCCATTTTCATCTTCACCCAGCCCTCACCGGCGTCCAATAATTCCATTCCCAAAAAGTTCAAGTAAGGATTTTGGTCAGAGAGCGGTTTCAGAAATTCAAACTCTTTGCTCGGCATTCGTGTAGTTCAATCTCCCTTTGATGAATTTGATAAAGTCGGTGACGGTTTCCAAAATTGTCACATATCGCTGGCTGTTGCAGCCAGAACTTTTCATTGATTGTTTGCGTTCTCAGGGCTATGCCTAAAGTAAAAAATAGAGAGCCGTTATGGTTTTTGCTCGGCGCCACCGCGGTGAGTGTGGTGCTGTCGCTGATTCCGCTGGCGCGAATGGCTGTTTATCCTATTCGGCTATTCGTTACCTTCATTCACGAAGGCGGCCACGCTGCGGCGGCAATTCTGACTCTGGGCCAGGTTGACAGCCTGCACGTTTATCTGGATGCCAGCGGCCAGACCTTGACGCGCGGCGGATTTGGACTGGCCATAGCCAGTGCAGGGTATTTAACCAGCACGGCTTTTGGCGCGGGCTTGCTGATTTTGGGCAGTCAGACCAAACGAGCCAATGCTGCGCTGACAGGTTGTGCCTGCCTGGTTTTATTGATTGGTTTTTTGGCAGGAGATTTGGCAACCTTCGCTATGGGCATTGGATTGGCGCTGGTTCTGGTTGGTATTGCTATTAAGGCCAGTCCGAGTCTGGCTCATTTCGTTCTAAGTTTTTTGGCTGTGCAATGCTGCCTGAACGCTGTTATGGATTTACAGACGCTATTTGTTATTTCAACAACTACCAATGTTCATTCCGACGCAGCAAACATGGCCCAGATGACTTTGATCCCGGCGGCAGTTTGGGCGGTTTTGTGGTTGGGGCTTTCGGCGGTTGCTTTGATATTCGCGTTACGAAGTTACGTTCGGCATTTATGAGAAAACTGAGTTTGGCAAATCCTCGCGCCAGTGTAGTAAAATTGGAACCGTCCTGATCCTCTATCGTGTCAGAACATCGTGACAGACCTCAACAAGGATTTTCCCAAAACAGGAAGGAAATTAGTTTTATGAAACACCAAAATCACTCACGCCGCCGCGTTCAAGCGGGTTTTTCTCTAATCGAATTGCTGATCGTAGTTGCCATCGTAGGCATTCTGGCCGCCGTCGCCGTTCCGAAACTGCTCAAGAACCTGGAAACGGGACGCGAAACCGCAGCCATCCAAACTCTGCGAACTGTTCACAATAATCAGGCTCAATTCAGCGCAATGAAAGGCAAATTCGGGACACTGGCCGACTTGAAAGAAGCCGGTTTAATTGATGCGAACTATGCCAGCGGCGGGGCTGTCAGCGGATACGTTTACACCTCAACCGAAGCGACGCCGGATCAGTACTGTGTGCAGTCAACTCGTTCCAGTGCAACAACTGCTTCGCGCGATTTCAACGTCATCGAAGACGGAACCATCCGTTATGTTGAATCGAAAGCTCCAAACCCAGTTCCGCATGGCGGAGGAGCTGAACTGGCAGGCGCAGGCGCAGGCGCAGCCACCAAAGAAGCCCCCAAGCCAGCGCAATAAACAGAAGTCGCAGTTAGCTACAAAACTTCAGGCAGGTGTCAGAACAGCAACATTGTTCTGACACCTGCCTTAGTTGTTTTTGAGTCGGTGCTGAGTCTAAGAC
>JAGNMH010000531.1 GCA_017991275.1 Acidobacteriota bacterium | reverse complement strand
GTGATTGATGTAACGGGTTACTGCGTTCCCTAAACCTTGCGGCCATGATTTGCGCCAAATGAGTTGGCGAACTTTTCGAGTCCGGCTACAATCTGGCAATGATTGCCAGGTTGCAGCCGGATTTTTATTGGCCGTATGGGATCAACCACGGGAAAAACCGGGAAAACAAATGGGGTTATCAGTTCCCCCTGTGATCCTGGCGTTCCCCGTGGTTCAAATCATTTATACGCAGTTCCAAACCGAGCAAAAATGGGCGAACATTTCAGGCGATGAACCAACAAACATCGCAATTACCAATCATCAATATCAGCCGGTTGTTCGGTGACGCCGGCGACCGTCAGCCTGTAGCCGAGCAAATCAAACACGCCTGCTGCGAGTTCGGATTCTTTTACATCACGGGTCATGGCGTTGACGAAGCTTTGCAGAAACAGCTGGAAACCTTGAGCCGCCAGTTTTTCGCTCAGCCGCTGGAAACCAAGATGGAAATCCGAATGGCGCTCGGCAGCAGAGCCTGGCGAGGTTATTTTCCCGTCGGCGATGAACTCACTTCTGGCCAGCCAGATTTGAAAGAAGGCATTTACTTCGGAGCGGAACTTGGGCCGGATCATCCACTGGTCAAAGCCGAAACTCCGATGCACGGAGCCAACCTCTTCCCGGCAAACATCCTGCTTTTCAGAGAAACCGTTCTGGATTACATGGCTGAAATGACTCGGCTGGGTCACACGTTGATGGCGGGAATTGCGCTAAGTTTGGGACTGGAAGAAAGCTACTTTGCCGACCGATACACCGCCGATCCGCTGACTCTGTTTCGCATCTTCAACTATCCGGCAAACAAAGAATCCGGCTGGGGAGTCGGCGAACACACCGATTACGGCATTTTGACGATCTTGAAGCAGGACGATTCAGGAGGTTTGCAGGTCAAATCAAAAGCTGGATGGCCAAATTCTGGCTGGATAGACGCGCCGCCGATTGAAAACACTTTCGTCTGCAACATCGGAGACATGCTTGATCGAATGACCCGCGGCCTTTACCGCTCCACTCCGCATCGAGTCAGAAACCAGTCTTCCCGCGACCGCCTCTCGTTCCCATTTTTCTTCGATCCAAACTTCAACGCTGAAGTGAAAGCGATTCAGATAGGAAGCCAGATAACCGACGACAGCCAGCAGCGTTGGGACAAAGCCAGCGTCCACGATTTCAGCGGAACTTATGGCGATTACATTCTGGGCAAAGTCTCAAAAGTCTTCCCCGCGCTAAAAGTTACCGTTAAACCCTCATAGCCTTTGCAAAAGCGAGTTGGATGACTTCTTCGGTAGCAATGTCCGAAGCCAGCACGCAGGTGACATCTCCCTCCTGCCAGAAGGCGGCAGTCACACCATTAACGCTGTAAATGTAAAACTGAATCCCTTTGTTTTCGCGCAAGATCGCCCCGGGCGGCAGCAGTTCCGCCACTTTTCCCGGATACATCTGACAGACAAGCGTCTGACCTTCTTTTCCACGATAAACAAACAATGCGCTCTGACGGTTGACCAGTTTATGAACTCGCCCACCGACCAGACTGTAATTCATCATTGCCAGGTCAAAGACTCGCGTTTGGAAAGCGATGCCTTTGTCGGCAAAGAATTTCTCCAGCTTCCCAACTTCGGGGGTTTGCAACATCAAAGGTAGTTTTTCAGCTTTGTAATTTCGATAATCCTGGGCGACTTCAACCTGTAACTCAGGCTGTAACTCAGGCTGTAACTCAGACGGCCTTTGGATACGCTCTCGCAAAATGAAGTAAGACAGCGTCAGAACTACACCAACAACCAGTACAAAACCGTAAGCCAGAATCGCTCTTCGTTGCCGCCACCACATCCACTTCGGAGCTTGCTCAACCTCGGATTCCCTATCTTCCAGATCAAGTGCGGCCAAAATGTTTGCCTGCAGTTTTGCAGGCTCGAACTCAGCAGCAAAATGTTGACGTGAAAATTGCTTCGTCCAACGCAAGGCATCCATCTCCTGACGGCATTCGGTACAGAATTCCAGATGTTGCTCAACTTCAAGGCGCATTTCGGCTTGCAGCCGATTGTCCAGCAGTTCCTGAATCTCATCCTTAAAATGTCTGGGTTCTAACGCCATCCTATACTTTCGCCTTTTGAACGTAACCTTTCTTCAGAGCGTATTGCTGCAATTCGATAAACAACAATTTCCTGGCTCGAAACAATCTGGAGCGCACGGTTCCCACCGGACAATTCAAAACTGTGGCAGCTTCTTCGTATGTCATTTCTTCGACATCCACCACCAGCAATACTGAGCGGAACGCTTCGGGCAAAGAGTTCAACGCCTGATCCACTTCTGTTCCGACTTCCAACTGATTCAACGACAAAAATGGATCAGTGCCAACTGCAATCAGATTGGATTGGAATTTTTCTTCCAACTCATCAATGGAAACAGCTTCTGGCTCTCGCTGGTCTTTACGATACTTATTCACGAAAACGGAATACAGAATAGTAAACAGCCAGGCTTTGCAGTTAGTTCCCGGAGTGAAATTTTGAAAAGTGCGGTAGGCGCGCAGATAAGTTTCCTGAACCAGATCGCCAGCGTCTTCGTGGCGGCGAGTCAGCCGCAAAGCGGTGTTGTAAATGGACTTCGTCAAGGGCAGAGCTGCCGCTTCAAAGTGAACTCTTTTATTGTCGGCATTAATTACCGGCGAATCCATCATGAGGAATCTGTCGAATGAAATTGCGAGTCGAGTCTTTACGGGCGTCCTGGTAATTTGAATTGAAACCACGCCCGATCACTGAATCTATTTTTCATTCAGCATTATTCCATTCACCAAAAAAAATTCGTTCACAGCAATATTTTTTTCTCGTTCGGGAACTTTCATCCACTCCTGAATTGTTGAACCCATTGTGCCGATGATTTTGCCTGGAAGCCGCTCATCAGTGTTGCGGTAATGCAAAAGCACGGAATTCAATCAACTCCGGGTTCAATGGAAGTCGAATCCGCAAAATTTTAAGGAGACATGAAATGAAAAACCTGTTCAAAGTGGCAATCTTCACCTTTGCTTTGTCGGTCAGCCTGTTTGCAAATTACAGTCAGGCATTCGCTCAAGGCCAGCTTGATTCCAACATTATCGAAAGCTCGCGCGATTTTGCCGCGCTGCCGCTGAATATCAACAATCCAGGTGTATACAAACTCAAACGTAACCTCTGGATTCAAAACGGCGACGCGATCACGATCACGGCAGACGGCGTAACGCTTGATCTGGATGGCCACACTATTTCAACACGAACGGCTCACACCGGGCGCGGCATCTTCATCGACGGCGCTACCGGCGTTCGTGTCATCAATGGCCGAGTTTCAGGCTTTGCAATGAATGTGGTGGTGATGAATTCCGTCAACGTTAATGTTGAAAATCTACAGATCACTGGCGGCGGCTTTCAACCCGGGCTTAATGGCGCTGGTCCAAGTGAAGTGGGGATTCTGATTCTCAATTCGCGCAATGGAATGGTTCGGGACAACAACATCAGTTCGGTGAACCTGGGCATTTTCGTGCGCGGAGGCCAATCCACAGGCAATCGTATCTTCGACAACACGCTGGTCGGCGGAGCGATTCCGGCTAATAACCTGCTTGGCATCTGTTACAACCCAGCGCCTGGCGAAGACGCCGCAGGGCCGCGCGGTGATCTGATTTACAACAATCATATTGCCAGATTTGGCTTTGCAATCGCTGTTAGCGCAGGTTCGATCAACAACATTTTCAGAGAAAACAATCTGGCCAGTTTCTCAGGTGGCTTCCGCGAACCTAATGCCTTCACAACAGTGGGCGGGACAAACGTTGCTAATGAAAACCTGGAAGTCCTGCTTCCAGCAACTTCGCTCATAAAGCCTTAGTGCTAAAAACGGTCAGTACGGGAAGTTGATTCTAAAAAGTAATGGGAGCGCCATCGCTCCCATTACTTTTTCTCAGGCTTGATTCGTGATTAACGAATCGAGATTGTTACTGAATTGGTTCGGACAATGTTGCCTTCGCCATCGTTGACTTTAACCATCAGAGTAACGGTTCCGCTTACACCCATCGGAATTTCGACGTTCATCTGGTCTAGTCCGGCAAAGCCCGGAGCTTCTCCGGCAAACAGCACAGTAGCTTTTGCGGTGCCGATTGTTACTTCCAGACTTTCGGCGACTCCGTTGGCGGAGTTTCCGTCAGTGTCGTCGGCTGAACGCCAGCCGGTTCCGTAAAGCACCAGGAACAGGCGGTCGCCAGCGTTGCGAGTAATCGTCACCGGTGTGACTTTGCCGTTGTTGAAAGTGGCCAGAGCTTCATAGCTCTGTTGGCCGTTGGCGCGAACTCTCAGCAGCACTCCGGCGGGAACTCCTGTTCCGCTGGAATCTGCGGTGAAGATGCTCGGCCCGACATTGCCAAGTTCCAGCGTTCCCTGAGCGACAGGCTGACCGTCTTTCATGACAGTCACCTGAGCCGCGCCCGGCAAAACGTCTTCCGGAACCTGATAGTTGATCTGCGTCGGCGAGACAAAGAACAGTCCAGCCGGGTTGCCGTCAATCATGACCGACACGCCGCCGAGTTCAGTCGGCAACGGCACTGATTTCGCCACTTCAACTCCGCCGGCCAAACCGCTGCCGAACGAAGCGATGATCGCCGATGAAGTCGCGCCTTCCTGATAATTGCCGGCATTGACCGAAGTCAGCGCGGCAAAAGCCTGGAAGCTTGCGCCAGCCG
>JAGNMH010000530.1 GCA_017991275.1 Acidobacteriota bacterium | reverse complement strand
GTGTAGGCATGTCCGTGCTGGAAATCAGTCACCGCTCGGCGGCTTTTGAACAGATTATTGCCGAAGCCGAAGCCGACCTGCGAAAACTGGTTGGCATCCCGGATAATTACAAAGTCCTTTTCTTGCAAGGCGGAGCCAGTCTGCAATTCACGATGATTCCGATGAACCTGCTGCCGAAAGGCGCTTCAGCGGATTACCTGCTGACCGGTAGTTGGGGGCAGGGAGCAATCAAGGAAGCCAAAAAGCTCGGCACAGTCCGCGAAGCCGCGACGACCGCCGACACCAACTTCAACCGTCTGCCGAAAGCGGAAGAGATTAAGCTCGACCCGAACGCGGCATATCTTCACTACACTTCGAACGAAACCATCTTTGGAGTTGAGTTCAACGAAGAGCCTGTGGCTGGCAACGTTCCGCTGGTTTGCGATATGTCGTCCGATTTCATCAGCCGCCCGATTGATGTTAGCAAGTACGGTTTGATTTACGCCGGAGCGCAGAAAAACGCTGGCCCCGCCGGAGCCACCATTGTCATCATCCGCGAAGATTTGCTGGATCGAGTGCCTGAAGGCTTACCGGCTACGCTGGATTACAAGAACCTGGCCAAGAACGGTTCGATGTACAACACGCCGCCGTGCTTTGCGATTTACATCTGCGGCCTGGTTTTCAAATGGGCGCTGAACGAAGTCGGTGGCTTGGAAAAAGTTCAGGTTCAGAACAGAGAAAAGGCAGCGGTTTTGTACAAAGCAATTGACGCTTCGGACAATTACTATCGCGGCCACGCCGAAGCCGATTGCCGCAGCCAGATGAACGTCACCTTCCGTTTGCCCAGCGAAGACCTGGAAAAGAAATTCATCAAGGAAGCGACGGCTGCCGGGCTGGATGGATTAAAAGGCCATCGTTCGGTCGGCGGATTGCGCGCTTCGATTTACAACGCCTTCCCGAAAGCAGGCGTGGAAAAACTGGTCGAGTTCATGGCCAACTTCCAAAAGAACAATGGCTAAAAGTTGCTGGTAAGTTTTGGATGGGCAAAAGACGCGGCGATTTGGTTGCAGGTTTTTTTACACCAAGTGCCGCGTCTTTTTCGCCCAATCGGTAACTGTAAACATCATTTATCAGGTGTTCTTTCCCACTCGCCTGACCTTCCGCCGGATTTTCGCTCCAGCCGGATTTCGCCAATCGTCATTCCTTTATCAACGGCTTTGCACATGTCGTAAAGCGTCAGCGCCGCGACTGAAGCCGCAGTCAGAGCTTCCATCTCTACGCCGGTCTGCGCGCTGGTAGAAGCCGTCGCCCAAATCTGAGCGCCTTCATCGGTCAGAGTGATCTTGATGTCGGCGTGCGACAGCGCCAGCGAATGACATAGCGGAATCAACTCGGCGGTTCGCTTGGCCGCCATAATTCCAGCCAGCCGAGCAGTTTCCAGCGGATCGCCTTTCGGAGTTCGCCGTTCTCGAATCGCGGCGACGGTTGCGGGCGACATCTGCACAAAGCCGCTGGCTTCGGCGGTGCGCGTGGTGGTGGCTTTTGCGCCGACATCCACCATCCGGATGCGGCCTTCAGCATCAAGGTGGGAAAGTTGTGGAGTTGATTCTTCGGTCATGGCGAATTTGATATTTCGGAATTTGAGATTCAACCGACAAGCGATATTACTTCAACCAGTTCGCCTTCGGCCACGCTGGCGCGATCTTCGGGCACGATAATCAAACAGTCAGCTTTCATAAACGCGACCAGATCGGAAGAGCCGCTCCATTTCAACGGTTCGACTTCGGCGCGGCCATCTTTGATCGTCAGCCATCCGGGTTGATGGCTGCGGCGCGGCGGAGCGCCTTTGACCGGCTTGCTGGCGTAAGCCTGAAAACGCGGCAGGTGAATTTCGTTTGCGCCCTGCATCTTCATTAACGCCGGGCGAGCGAACAGGTGAAACGAAACGGCGACGGAAACCGGATTTCCCGGCAAACCGAAAATGACTTTGTCGCCTAACTTGGCAAAAACAGTAGGCTTGCCAGGATGCATTGCCACTTTTTCGACGAAGATTTCCGCGCCGAGTTCCACCAGCGCGGGTTTGACCAGATCGTAATCTCCCATCGAAACGCCGCCTGAAAGCATGACGACATCAGCAGCTTCAAGCCCGGCGGCAATCGCTTCGCGTGTAGCCGCAAAATCATCGCGGACGATGCCACTGCTGATGACTTCGGCTCCGGCGGCTTTGGCGTAACCGGCCAGCGAATAAGTATTGGAATTGCGAATCTGCGAAGGGCCTGGCTTTTCGGCGACTTCGACCAGTTCGGTTCCGGTCGAAAGCAGGGCTACATGCGGGCGGCGCGAAACTGTTAGCCGGGCGTGGCCGAAACTTGCCAAAACTGCGGCAACGGCTGGAGAAATGCGTTCTCCGGCTTTGACCATTACGTCTCCCGCGCGAGCCTCAATGCCGCGAGGCGTGATGAACTGACCTGGCTGTACAGCCTTTTGAACTTCGATCCAGCCGTCAGCAACGTTAATGACTTCGATTTGCTGAACAGCATCGGCTCCGGTGGGAACCGGAGCGCCGGTCATAATTCGCACTGCCTGGCCGGATTCGACCGTGCCAGCAAAGGAAAATCCGGCGGCGGCTTCGCCAATGTCTTTCAACCGAGCCGGAACCGTTGCTGCATCGGCGGCTTTCAGCGCATAACCATCCATTCGCGCTCGGTTGAACGGCGGCAAATCCAAATCGGAAAGCGCGTTGTGACGCAAGATGCGGCCAACGGCTTCGGTCAAAGCGATGTCTTCTTCGCCAAGCAGCGGCGTGCGGTCGAGGATGATTTGAAGGGCGTCTTCGATACGAAGCATACGAACTCAACGCCAGCCGCTCCCTACCGGTCGCGGTACTGACTCAGCTATGACTCCAAAAACAGAAAAGCCGCTTGCGTTGACAAGCGGCTCATTAAGTATGGTTTTTATGATGAAATGGCGGAGCCGACGGGACTCGAACCCGCGACCTCCGACGTGACAGGCCGGCGTTCTAACCAACTGAACTACGACTCCGCATTATCAAAACTCGCTTCGTCTTCGGTGATAGGCACGGTGGGGCTCGAACCCACAACCTTCACCTTGTAAGGGTGACCGTCTACCATTGACTGTACGTGCCTGGAACCCTTTCGAGCGAGGGGGCATCTTAATGGCCGACCCCATACCTGTCAAGATAGCGATTCGACAAAGTTGCGTTGCGGCGAAATTATCTTTGGCTATACTGCCTTTCGTTTAGATTGCCTGGAGGAGATTCGACATGCCGAGCTTCAAAAATAGAGTTTTTTTGCTAATCAGCCTGCTTTTCCTTTGCTTTCCAACCTTTGCCCAGGAGAAAAAGCCTGATCAGAAAAAAGACGACGCCGCGACGATTCGAGTTGATACCGATCTGGTGACGCTGGATGTGGCTGTCGCCGACCGCGAAGGCAATCGCAGCACCGCCGGTCTGCGCGTTGAAGATTTTGTTGTTTACGAAAACGGAGTGAGACAGAAAGTTTCCAGCTTTGAAGCCACCGAAGTTCCGTTTAACCTGGTTTTGCTGATTGACACTTCGGGCAGCACTCGCGGCGATGTTGAGTTGATGCGGCGGGCCGTGCGCGGATTTCTGAAAGAATTGCGCCCGCAGGATCGCGTAGCCCTGATCCAGTTCAACAGAGAGGTCGAGTTGTTGAAAGACCTGACCACTGATCGCCGTGCAATTGATGCGGCGCTTGACCTGCTGAACGCCGGTTCGGGGACTTCCTATTACGACGCGCTGCAACTGACCCTGGAGGAAGTTCTGGGCAAGGTCGAAGGCCGCAAGGCGATTGTCGCGCTGACTGACGGCGTGGATTCATTCGGGCATCGCACTTACGAACAGGTTTTGCCGCTGCTGGAAAAGGGAAGAGTCAGTTCCTACTTTCTGGAACTGGATACCGAAAGTTTCACCGAGGCTGGAATGGTGAGGAATTGTGCCGAGCAGGTTCACTTCGAGTTTTCGAGCAAGCAACTACGCAAGTACGTCAAAGAATATGGCGGAAAGGCTTCGCAATCGTACTTTAACAGCCATTGTGAGCTTTCAAGGATGGAGCGGATTCAAATCAACCAGCGATTGTACGAATCGGCTCGCCGTGAATTGCGTGAAGTTGCGGACAAAACCGGCGGGCGGGTTTATCCGGTCAAAGAACTTCTGCAATTGGACAAAGCCTATTCGCAGATTGCGGCTGAAATTCGCACTCAGTATTCGCTGGCTTATTACCCGACCAATGAAAAGCACGACGGCAAATGGCGTAATGTCAAAGTCGAAATCAAACAACCTGGCTTTGCCGCTCACACTCGCGCCGGTTATCGCGCGCCGAACAATTGAAACTCAGCTATATCGCAACCATCTTACCAGTTCCGGGATGGTTGGGCGCTTGCCGTACATCAGCACCCCGACGCGGTAAATCTTTGCTGCCAGCCAAACCGCTGCAATGATTGTCGCCACCATCAACAAAATCGAAAGGGCAATTTGCCAACCGGGGGCGGCTTCCAGAGTGATCCGTAAAAACATGAGCGAAGGAGAGAAGAAGGGAACCAGTGAAAGTATGGTTGCCGCTGTGCCCGTCGGGTTTTCCATCACCAGCGTAGAAAGGATCATTGGGATCATGAAGGTCATGGTGATGGGCATCTGAGCCTGTTGGCCGTCGTCGTCATTCGAGACAATCGCGCCGACCATCGCGTACAGCGTAGCGTAAAGG
>JAGNMH010000529.1 GCA_017991275.1 Acidobacteriota bacterium | reverse complement strand
TTTATAAACGCCGTCGCCAAAAGTCGAGCTTTGCCGGTTATTCGGCTCGCCTGTTCCAACCCAGATTATGTTTGGATTGGATTGGCAAATTGCTACATCTCCAGTGGAAGCTGTCGGGTAAGTGTCAAAAATCGGCTCGAAGGTCGTGCCGTTATTGATCGTCTTCCACAACCCGCCGGTCGCAAATCCAACGTAGTAAATAAAAGGATTGCTTTCTACGGCTTCAATGTCGTCAATGCGCCCCCCCATACTGGCTGGGCCAATAGAGCGCCAGACAAAACCGCGTAGAAGTGGATCGTCAGAAGGATTAATGGGCGGTTTAGGTGGAGCCTGATTGCCCTGAAAACCCTGAGCCAGTCCAATCATATTTGAAAAGATCAGACAAAATGCCAACGACAAAGCCATGAAAACACGCTTCGAGCGCAAGTTTCTTCGCATAACGAGAATCCTCTGAGAACTTTGAATTTTAGTTTTTTTGATGGAAATGAGCCTCGAACAACGGCTCTACGATCGCTATTTTAGACGGCCAGCAACAACTGGCGGATACGAGAATTTGCAGCCGACTTTTCGCGCCAAAGTTATTTTCTGATGACTTTACGCGACGATGCGGAAGAAAGAGAAAAAGCATTCAGGTCGCGCCACAACAAATCAACGAAGCGCATTTCCGTCACCTTTGCCTTGCGACGTGGAAACAGGCTTGACCAGCCGAAAGCCGGCAGTCGCGGCAATTCGTCTCCCGCATGTGCTTCGACCGCCGCGCGGTAATCCGAATCCTGCGGATTGATTTCATAAGCAGCGCGAAAATGCTCCTGCGCTTCGTCGGTCCGATTCGACTGCCAGCATATAAACCCCAGGCTGTAAAACGCCACGTCGAATCGCGGATCAAGCCGAACGGCTTTTTGAAGATGTTTGAGCGCCTTATCAGTGCTTCCCTGCTCCCAGTAAGTGCGGCCAACCAGATAGTGCATCTCAGGCGTGGGGTTCAGTGTCAGCGCGCGTTTCAGGTGAGTCAGCGCCGAGCTTAATTTCCCTTCGCGTGCCAACAACCGGCCAAGCCCGTAATGCGCGGCAAAAGAATTGTCGTCAAGCGTCAACGCCCGCTCCAAATGAACTCTGGCTGATTCAGCTTCGCCCTCATCCCCGCTCAACAATCCAAGCAACAAGCGAGCGCCGAAATGATCGCTCTGTTCATCCAGGGCGCGTCGCAAAAAAACCGCTGCTTCCAATTGCTTACCAAGCTGAAAATAGTATTCGCCGATGGTGAAGCTCAGTTCAGGGTTGTGTTCATCCATACCCAACGCCGCTTCCAGCATTCGCAAACCGCGCCGCGTCCGGCCTTCGGTAATCAGCAGCGTTCCTTCTTCAACCAGGTCAACGAACTCGTCTCGCTGTGACCCCCTATAAGCTGAAATGATCCGTTCGCATCGCTCGTCCAGTCGTTCGCGTTCAGCGGTTTCTTCGTAATGGCGAGCGACCCGGTTGCGCCAGCGTTGCTCCAACTCTTCCGGGTTGACCGCGCGCATCTCGGTCAAAATCTCCGTCAGAGCTTCAAGCATCATGTGATCGTAAAAACTGCCGGTAGCCTGCTGCTGCGCCAAGTCCAGCAATTGCTCGAAACGTTCGTTCGACCGCGTCATCGCCGATTCCAGCGTGCTGATGCGCTCCAACAAATGCTCTTCCAGCGAATCACCGATTTCAAAACCTCCCGCGTTGTACGGGCGTGAAATCATGAGCAGATAAGTGCCACACTCATGACAATAATCCACTTCATCGGGGTTAGCTTTTTTGCAACGTTGGCAGAAGATCATTTTTTACAGTTGGCAGTTGACAGTTGGCAATCGTTTGTTTGTTCGTCGAATTCTCCGATTACCAAATACCGACTGCTCATCTCTCCACAGCTAGAGCAACGGCATTACCGCCGCCCAGACATAAACTGGCGATGCCGCGTTTGGCTTCGCGCCGAATCATTTCGTGCAACAGAGTCGTCAACACTCGCGCTCCTGAAGCACCAATCGGATGGCCGAGCGCGACCGCTCCGCCATTGACGTTTACCTTGTTCGGATCAAGTTCCAGTTGTTGAACCAGAGCGACCGATTGCGAAGAGAAAGCTTCGTTCAATTCAAACAGATCAACTTCGGCAAGATTCCAACCGGCTTTGCGTGCAACTATTTTGACCGCTTCAACCGGAGCCATCATCACCATCTTTGGTTCCACACCCGAAGTAGCCTGCGCAACAATTCGCGCCAAAGGAGCGCGTCCAAGTTTTGCAGCCAGTTCCGCCGAAGTCACGACCAGCGCAGCGGCTCCGTCGTTAATTGTCGAAGCATTGCCAGCCGTCACAGTTCCATCTTTACGAAATGCCGGTTTCAATTTTGTCAGCGATTCAATCGTCGAATCCGCGCGCGGCCCTTCGTCGGTGTCAAAAACCAGCGGATCGGCTTTGCGCTGCGGAATTTCTACCCGGCAAATTTCATCTTTGAACTTGCCTGCTTGAATGGCCGCAACGGCTTTACGCTGAGAATTGGCTGCGTATTCATCCTGCTGCCCGCGAGTAATGTTGTACTTTTCTGAAACGACTTCGCCAGTTTCGCCCATGTGCCAGCCGTCGAAAGCGCACCACAAACCGTCGTGAACCATGGCGTCAATGATTTCGCCGTTACCCATTCGATAACCGTCGCGGCCTTTGGGCAACAGGTAAGGCGCGTTGGACATTGATTCCATTCCGCCAGCCACAATGATTTCGTTGTCGCCCAGCGCAATGGATTGCGCGGCCAACATCACCGACTTCAAACCTGAGCCGCAAACTTTGTTGATGGTCATCGCGGCGACTTTGTCTGGAATGCCGGCTTTCAGTGCGGCCTGTCTCGCAGGGTTCTGACCCAATCCTGCTTGCAGAACACACCCCATAATTACTTCATCAATTTGAGAAGCTTCCAACCCCGCACGCTCAATGGCAGCACGAACGGCAATTGCGCCGAGTTGCGGAGCGGAAAAAGGTTTTAACGATCCCTGGAATTTGCCTATGGCGGTGCGAACGGCGCTGATGATGACTGGTTGTTGCATGAGCTTGAATCCTTGTTTGAATCGTTGTGATGAAGAGCGATGTTTGTTTCGCCACTCAACTGTCGTTTCAACGCGCCCGATTATAACGGTGAGGAAAGTCGAGTCAAACAAACATCGGGCAGCCATCACCCACAATGATGAACCGATTGATTGTATTCATTGCTTGCTGCCGATGTCCCGCCTGAACTGCATTCCCTCAAAGTGAATTTTGCCTACAGCTTCATAAGCTCGCGCTGTTGCTTCAGCCAAAGTCATCGCGCAAGCCGTCACGCCAAGCACGCGACCTCCGGCAGTTTCGACCTCGCCTGCGGAGTTCAGCTTTGTGCCTGCGTGAAAAACAACAACGCTTTCAACCTGTTCAGCAGCGTCAAGTCCGGTTATCACTTTACCGGTTTCGTAACTGCCCGGATAACCAGCCGAAGCCATCACCACACAAGTCGAAACGCCATCGCCCCATTTCGGCTTGGCTTTGCTCAATTCGCCACGAGCAACAGCCAAAGCCAGTTCGCCAAAGTCGCTGTCAAGTCGTCTCAATATCGCCTGAGTTTCCGGATCGCCAAAGCGTACGTTGTATTCCAGCGTCTTCGGGCCTTCAGCCGTCAGCATCAAACCACAGTACAAAACTCCACGAAACGGGAAACCATCAACGCGCGCAGCTTCCAGCGAAGGCGCAACAATATCTCGAATGATTCGCGCTTCAAGTTCGTCATTCAGTAAACCCGGAGTAGAAAATGCTCCCATCCCGCCGGTATTCGGGCCACGATCACCATCAAAAGCCCGTTTGTGATCCTGAGCCACAGGCATTGCCGCGAAATCTTTGCCGTCGCTGAAAACCAGATAAGACAACTCTCGCCCGACCAGACATTCTTCGATCAACAACCGTGCTCCGGCTTCGCCCAACTTTCGATCAACCATCAAGTCCTGGACAGCCTGCCTAGCTTCGGCCTCGTCAGCGGCAATGATGACGCCTTTACCAGCGGCCAGTCCGTCGGCTTTGATGACCACTGGAAATCCGAATGAACCAACAGCCTTAAAAGCCTCGCTGGCTTCGCTGACGACAACATACCTGGCCGTTGGAATCCCATGACGAGCCATGAACTCTTTGGAAAAAATCTTGCTGCCTTCAAGCCTCGCCGCTGCTTGCGAAGGACCGAACGCCGCTATGCCCTGCGTCGCCAGAGCGTCAGCCAGACCGTCTACCAACGGTTGTTCAGGCCCAATGACAACCAGATCAATCTTTTCGCGTGCGGCAAAATCGGAGATCGAGCCGACATCGCCAGCGCTTACCCTATTCGTCAACTTCAAAATGCCAGCGTTGCCGCCCATGTCGCTGGATGCGGAAAAAATCTGTCTGACCGATGAACTGCGGCTAAGCGCCCAGGTCAAAGCGTGTTCGCGTCCGCCTGAACCAATCACTAAAACTTTCATTGAATTATCCGGGAGTAAAAGTGTTGCGAAAGAAGTTGGTCACTTTACCTGCCAGCAGGAAAACTTCAAAGCGAATAACCTGCGCTTTGGCCTTTTGAATTCCGGCAAGTTTTCCGGCTCGCCGTCTTGACACCCTATAGCTCGATCAGTAGTATGCGCCTTCCCAAATGCGGATGTGGCGGAACTGGTAGACGCGCTAGTTTCAGGTGCTAGTGAGAGCAATCTCGTGGAGGTTCG
>JAGNMH010000528.1 GCA_017991275.1 Acidobacteriota bacterium | reverse complement strand
GGGCTTAACAACCACCCGCAATTGCCGGAACAATGGAGATTTCGGCTTTGTCTGTAAGGCCGGTGTTCAGGCCTTGCAGAAAGCGAATGTCTTCGCCATCCACGTAAACGTTGATGAAGCGTCGAAGCTCGCCGTTTGTTTCGCACAGTCTGGCTTGAATACCGGGATAGGCGGCTTCAAGTTGGTTGAAAACTTCGCCTACGTTTGCGCCCTGCACTTCCACCAGTTCGGTATCTTTGGTGAACTTACGCAACGGCGTTGGGATAATTACTGTTTGAGGCATGGATGGTTCTCCTTTTGACCAGTTCGTAGCCCCGCCTTAAGGCGGAACGGGGGCGCCTGACTTTTCAGAAGGAAAAGCCCGCTAAGCAGACTCTCTCTAAAAAGAAATACGCCCACATTCCGCCTGAAGGCAAGATTACATGCATTTTAAGCGGCAGCAGTTGCGGCGCGCGTGAATCCAGCGGCGCTTTCAAACGCCGACAACTTCGGTTCGATGGATTTCAGGTCTTCCAGCGTCAACGCTTCCTGAGTCTTCAATCCGTTGCCGGTGATGGCGATGACGATGCGATCTTTGGCGGTCAAGCGACCTTGCTCAATCAGTTTCTTGGTGACTGCCACTGTAGTCCCGCCAGCAGTTTCGGTAAAGATGCCTTCGGTTTCAGCCAGCAGCTTCATTGCGCTGACAATTTCTTCATCGGTAACGTCTTCAGACCAGCCGCCTGAGTTTGTAATCACTCCGGTCGCAAAATACCCGTCAGCCGGATTTCCAATGGCCAGCGATTTGGCGATGGTGTCTGGTTTGACCGGGCGAATATCGCGCGTGCCTGCTTTGACTGCGGCGGCGATTGGATTGCAGCCCGTGGCTTGCGCGCCGTAAAAGCGCGTCTGTTTCTCTTCTATAAAACCGAGCTTTGCCAGTTCGCCGAATGCCTTGTGGATTTTCGTGATCAGCGAACCGCCAGCCATCGGAACAACGACGGCGTCGGGAACTTCCCAGCCGAGCTGTTCGGCGATTTCATAACCAAGAGTCTTTGAGCCTTCGCCGTAAAACGGCCTGAGGTTGACGTTGACGAAAGCGATTGGATGACGACCGGCGATTTCGCTGCACAGACGATTCACGTCGTCATAATTGCCTTTGACCGGGACGACTTTCGCGCCGTAAATCTGCGTGGCGGTGACTTTGCTCTTTTCCAGATTGTCGGGAATCAAAATGTAGGCTGGGAATCCGGCGGCGGCGGCGTTGGCCGCGACTGAGTTGGCCAGATTTCCGGTTGAAGCGCAGCCGACTGATTCAAACTTAAACTCGCGCGCTTTCGACAGCGCCACGGCGACTACACGGTCTTTGAACGACAGAGTCGGATGCTGAACCGCGTCGTTTTTGATGAAAAGCTCGCCCACACCAAGCGCCTTTGCCAGCCGCTCGGCACGAACGAGCGGTGTACATCCGGTGTTCAATCCAACAGTCGGCTTGTCTTCCAGCGGCAACAGCTCCCGATACCGCCACATTGTTTTTTCACGCCCGGCGATTTCTTCGCGCGTCAACGTGGTTTTAATCGCGTCGTAATCGTAATCAACTTCCAACGGGCCAAAACATTCTTCGCAAATCGCCACCGGCTCGACAGCGTAGCCGGTTCCGCATTCACGACATTTCAAACCTTTTACGTAACTCATTCGTGTTCTCTCCATTTGCCCGGTCATTGCCGAGCCTGTGCCAAGTAAAAAAGCCCTGCGCTAAAGATAGCGCAGGGCTTTTCGATAAGTTGATTCCCGCAACTCTTTAGCAGTTTTTTGAGTGGAGCAATTTCGTTGTAAATCGCCACTTGTGATTTTCAAACTTCACCAAGTCGGTACCGTGACCGGTAGGGAGCGTCTGTCACAAAAATCCGCTTGCTACCGCGTGCGGTACTGACTCGGTCGCTAACACTCTCGATACTGACTTCAAATTGAAAAAGCCTCGCGCTTCAAATTAGCGCGAGGCTTAAAACTTTTGTCTTTCCCTCGGGCCGTTTAGCGCTTTGTTTAACGTGGAGCAATTTGCCTTAAATCACCACGAATCAATTTGACGGGGCGGACAATACACCGGCCACAAAAATTCTGTCAAGCAAGTGACAGTAAAAAATGGAAATTCGACGGGTTGACAGTCTGCGGCTCGATGAAGACAATGTGCGGCGTCGCGGAGACATGGCCGAGTGGCTGAAGGCGGCGGTTTGCTAAACCGTTGTAGGGGCTAAAACTTCTACCGAAGGTTCGAATCCTTCTGTCTCCGCCAGTTTTGATAAATACCTAGACATTGCTATTTTCGCCTCGCTGCTTAACGGCAGCGAGGCTTTTTCACAACAATCTGACGCGTGGCGATTTCCGGCAAATTGCTCCACCCTAAAAACTGCTAAAGAGCCTGACCGGAAACCCGGTTTACAACTGAAAAGTTTACGACCAGGCCTCGCGTTGATTCTGACGCGAGGCTTTTGCTTTGCTGACCCAGTCAGTACCGCGAGCGGTAACGAGCGCAACACCTGCCCGCTCCCTACCGGTCGCGGTACTGACTCCGATGAGTCACTATGAACAACTTTAGAGAATTTATTCAGGAAGACCGTGTTCGAGTTTTCGACGGCGCAATGGGCACGATGATTTACAGCAAAGGCGTGTACATCAATCGCTGTTACGACGAACTGAATCTTTCAACTCCCGATCTGATACTGGACATTCACCGCGAATACATCAAAGCCGGAGCCGAAATCATTGAGACGAACACTTACGGCGCGTCTCGGTTGAAACTGGCGGCTCAAGGGCTGGACGACAGACTGCGGGAGATAAACATTCTGGCAGCGCAAATCGCCCGCGAAGCGATCAAGACCGCTAAACACGATGCCTTTGTCGCCGGAGCGATTTCCCCGCTGGGCGTTCGCATCGAGCCTTACGGACCGACTTCCATGGACGAAGCCAAGGAGTTGTTCAAGGAACAAGTCGCGGCTTTGCTGGAAGGCGGGGTTGATTGTTTCGTGCTGGAAACTTTCCACGACCTGGCCGAAATGCATCAGGCAATTCGAGCCGTGCGCGAATTGACAGATCACGTCATCTTCGCGCAGATGACGATAAACGAGCAGTACGAAACAGCTTATGGAACTTCGGCAGAAACAATCACGGAACGATTAAATCAATGGCTGGATAAAGATGGCGCGGATGTCATCGGCCTGAACTGCGCGGTCGGCCCGCAAATCATTCTGGAAGCCATCGAAAAGATGCGCGAACACACTCCTCGTCGTCTTTCCGCTCAACCGAACGCCGGTTTGCCGCGCGAAGTCGGCGGGCGAAAAATGTATCTGGCTTCGCCCGAATACGTGGCAACTTACGCCAAACGGCTGATTACCTCCGGCGTGAAATTCATAGGCGGTTGTTGCGGGACTACGCCGGATCATATCAAGCTGGTGGTTGACGCCGTCAGAGCCGCCAGTCCCGGTCGCCGCAACGTCAGCGCCATCTCCGTCGAAGAACAATCCGCCGGAGTCGAGCCGATTCCATTGGCCGAACGTTCGCGTTTCGGAAACAAACTGGCCAACGGGCAATTCGTGACTTCGGTTGAAATCGTTCCGCCGAAAGGCTGCGACCCGACCGCCATGCTGAAAGGCGTTCGCACATTGAAAGAAGCCGGAGTTGACGCTGTCAACGTTCCCGATGGCCCGCGCGCGCAATCTCGTATGGGAGCCTTGGCGGTTTCGTTGATCATTGAACAGCAAGTCGGCATTGAAGCCGTCACCCATTACTGCTGCCGAGATAGAAACCTGCTGGGAATGCTTTCCGACTTGCTCGGCGCGGCGGGCTTGGGTTTAAGAAACTTCCTGATTATCACAGGCGACCCGCCGAAGATGGGGCCTTATCCGAACGCCACAGCCGTTTTCGACATTGACGCCATCGGCCTGACGAACATGGTCAACCGCTTGAATCACGGACTTGATCCGGGAGGCAATCCAATCGGTCAGCCTACAAAATTCGTCATCGGCGTAGGCGTCAATCCCGGAGCAATTGACCTGGATCACGAAATTCGCCGCTTTGAATGGAAGGTCGAAGCCGGAGCCGAATACGCCATCACTCAGCCGGTTTTCGACGTGAAGCAGTTGAAAGACTTCCTGAAGCGAATCGAGCATTGCCGCATTCCGATTGTGCCTGGCATCTGGCCTCTGACCAGTTTCCGCAACGCTGAATTTTTGAACAATGAAGTTCCTGGCGTTAGCGTTCCCCAGGAAATTTTGGACAGAATGCGAAAGGCTGAAGACGGCGCGGCTGCGCTGAAAGAAGGCGTCAAGATCGCTCAGGAAATGTTGCTGGAGGTTCGTGAATATGTTCAGGGCGTGCAGGTTTCAGCGCCTTTCGGCAAGATTCCACACGCCCTGGAAGTGTTTGAAGTCTTGTGAAACTCTGAAAAAACTCTTCCTCAATTTCAATACTTGAGAGCCTGAAGATACTTCAGGCTCTCCCCAATTCCCTGCCAGACGGCGGTGGTTTCGTCTTCGATGACGTACCACTTGACGCCTTCTTTTTCCGAAGCCTTCAACACTTCCGGCCAATTGATCTTTCCCTGCCCCATCGGCACAGCGTCCTTTTCCCGAAAAGCTCCCGAATTATCGCCGACCATATCTTTGCGAATGTCTTTAAGATGCAGAGACGAAAATCGCCCCGGATATTTTTGCATCAGCTTCACAGGGTCCTGGCCCGGAAAGGCTACATGGTAAGTG
>JAGNMH010000527.1 GCA_017991275.1 Acidobacteriota bacterium | reverse complement strand
TCAAGCTATCAATGCCGCTGAGTATGTCTTCGTAATCAACTTTGCCAACCAGTTTGGCATTCGACTGAGCGAACTTTGCGCCGTAATTCGACGAGCCTCGGAAGTTGGGCATAAACACCGCGTAACCATTGGCGGCGTACACCTGCGGGAATGCGCCCCACGATGCGTTGAAGCTTTTTGTGTAAGCGCCTTCCGGCCCGCCGTGAACGTAAGTCAGCATCGGAACTCGACGACCGGTTTGATAACCGACGGGGTAAATCACCACGCCTTCGATTTCCGTTCCGTCGTTGGATTTCCATTTGATGGCTTCGACCTGGCCAAGCGCGAATTCGGCAGCTTTTGGATTCAACTGAGTCAGGAAAACCGGAACCATAATTCGCGCCGCCAACAGCGCTACCTCTGACGGAATTCGCGGATTTTCGTGAACGAAGGCAATGTTCATGCCGTCCGGTGTGACCGAAAAAGCTGGATTGACGCCGTCGCTTCGCGTCATTGCCTGCGGCGTTTGGTCAAAGATATTCATCGAGTAAATCTGTTCGTTGACTCCAAGCCCGGCATTGAAAATGAACCTCTGACTGTCGAAAACCCAGCGATGCGAATGAATGTATCCGTCAAAGTTTTTCGCCAACACACGGGCTTCTCCGCCATTCGCCGGAATTATGTGAATGCGATCCGGCCCTGTTGTGGCGTCTCCGTCCGCGTGAGCCAGATAAGAAATCCAGCGACCATCCGGCGAAAAGCGAGCATCGCTTTCTGCGCCATTGCCTTTGGTCAGTTGTTTGGTCGAAGCAGAATCAACTGGCGTACTCTGCCAATTAACAGGAACCGTGAAGACTTCCGTTGTTGGAATGTCCATCAGCTTCGGCGTCTGCCGAGCAGTGAAAACAATCTGCTGGCTGTTCCAAGCCCAACTGAAACCTACGATGTGCTTTGCGCCTTTGGTCAGTTGTTTGACCTGTCCGGTTGCCGTTTCCAACAACCACAACTGAGCGAACCGATAATTTTCGTCTTCAACCATTGGAGCTTTTGTCTTCGGTTTCTCGCTCGGTTCTTCAGCCACAAACGCTATGTAGCGTCCGTCGGGCGACCATTCAAAATCCGTCACCGCAGCTTTGTGAGAAGTCAGCCGTTCAGGTTCGCCACCCTGCAAACTGACGGCGTAAACCTGAACTCCATCGCCGCGATCCGACAGAAAAGCCAGTCGCCTTTGATCCGGCGACCATCGCGGATGATCGTCGCGTTTTGGATTGGTGGTCAGCCGCACGGTTTCACGCGCATCGTTGACCAGCCAAATATCGGAATTGAACCGGTCGTTTTCACGATCCCAAGCCGTGACAACAAACGCCACCCGGCGACTGTCGAAAGAAATCTGAGAATCGCTGGCTCGGTTGAGCGAGACAACGTCTTCCGGCGTCATCGGTCGTTTGGTTTGAGCCAAACCAATTGCGGCCACAATCACGATTAAGCTCAGGGCTAAGGTGAAACGTCGAAGCATTCTTTTCTCCATCAGCCCCAACGGGGCGTACTGTAAAAGCCCGGTGCATCGCACCGGGTAACTGGCAAAATTTTAGGAAAGCCCCAACGGGGCGAAATAACAATTTGATTTATTGCGCCCTTTCAGGGCTTTTGGCTTTTCTTACCGACTTTCCCAGTGCGTTGCACTGGGCTACTGCATTTTGCCCCGTTGGGGCTGAGTCGTCACTGCTACTGAGACGACGGCGTCCACTGGCCGGAACGAATCGTCTGCTCGAACTGCCTGACGGCATCGGCCAGCGATAGTTGAAACGTATCGTTGAACTGTCTTTGATAATCGTCCGGGTCGTGAATGTATTTGTTCAGGAACTGTTGGAAGCGGTCGTTTCCCTGAGATTGTTTCAAGTATTCCAGGAAGTAACGCTGCGCCGGGTAAGCAAACCGCCAACTCCAGTCGGGCGAGTTTCGATCCATCCGCACTGGATCAATGACTTTTGTCAGGTCTGTTGTTCTGGCTTTTTCAAGAAATTCCGCCTGCGAAAGATAAGAAGTCTGATTACCGAACCAGACCGCGATGCCTTCTGAAAACCAGGCTTGATCGGTCATCTTCAGCGAACTACGAATCGTAGTGTTCTGGCTGATGACGGCGTGCGAAAGTTCATGGCGCAGAAATTCGGCGACGCTGAAGTTTTTCTCTTTCAGCTTGGGCGTGATGTAAATCGCATCGCCGGTGCCCAGCGTCACTCCGCCCAAAGGCTTGACGTTCATCCAAAACCAAGACCGCTGGCAATCCTCCCAGTTTTTACAGGCAACGACTTTGACGCGGCGTTGAAATTTCAAGCCATGAAATGCTTCGGCCTCAGCCATCATTTGATCAACCAGCAGGTAATCATTCGGCTCCGGCTCGTTTTTATTGAAATACACATCGGCGCGAGCATAACTCGCTTCGCTATAACCTGGCTTGATTGGCGACCACGGCAACAGCGGCCCAAACGGAAACGCCATCAGCAGCACGAAAAACATCGCCGCCGCCAGACCGATAAACAATTTTCTTTTGGGAATTTTCACTGATCCGATCCGCCCTATTGAGTTTGAACTTCGCCGACAGATTCAGCCTCAGCCGCGGGAATCTGTCAACCGCCAGAAAATCAACGTAAAAATACGTTGACACCAACGTATAAAGCCGTTATCGTCCGCGCCGAATTCAACAACGTATAAACCCGTTGACACTTTCAAGGAGGCGGCATGCCAAGAGAAGCATCGAAAACTTTCACCGACAAAGAGATGGAAATCATGCGCGTGGTATGGGATTTGGGCGAAGCGACCGCTCGCCAAATTCAGGGAGCCGTGCCCGGCGAGACTCATTACAACAGCGTGCTGACTATCATCCGCGTGCTGGAACGCAAAGGCCATTTGACGCACCGCGTCGAAGGCAAGGCCCACGTGTACCGCGCCAAAGCCAAGCCGGAAAAGGCTCGCAACAAAGTCCTGAGCCATTTGATCGGCCAAGTCTTCGGCGGATCGCCTGCGTCGTTGGTTTTGCATCTGGTCGAAACCGGCGACCTGACCGAAGACGATTTGCAGGAAGTTCGCCAGCAAGTTGCCGTTCGCGCCGAAGCTCGCGCGGTTGCCGCTGCGGCCAAACCGACGAGACCCAAAACCAAGAAAGCCAAGTAACAATATGGAGGCCGCAAATGAATGCCTGGACAAATTTTGTGACTGCCGGGAGTAAAGGGTTTGCGTGGATGCTGGCGTGGAGTTGGCAAACGTTGTTGCTGCTCGGCGCTGTGTGGTTGGGGTTGAAAATCTGTCGAGCGAAATCGCCAGCGTTGCGGCATCACGTCTGGCTGGCGGCACTTGTCGCCGTGGCTTTGTTGCCGTTGCTGGCGGCAGTTGCTGAAAGGCTGCCGCTGCCTCAAACGCAAAATCGCGCGATTCAGTTTGTGGCGGCGATTCCGCAACCGGCCATGACGATTGAGTTGCCGCCAACTGCTGGCGCTGCGGTTTTAGTCGCAACGGTTTCCGCCGAGCCGAGCAAGCTGCCAATCTTTTGGGCGGCAATCTTTTGGCTTTGGTCAGCCGGAGTTTTGTTTTTGCTGATTCGACTCTGGCGGCAGCAAATGGCAATCCGGCGATTGCGCGTTGAAGCGGAGCCGATTTCAGCCGACGAGCTTGGCTGTGAAGATTCCGCCGTTGAACTCAGACTGTCGGAGCAAATCAATTCGCCGGTGTTGGTTGGTGTGATTCGCCCGATGATTTTGTTGCCAGCCGACATCGCCGACTGGACGAACGCCGACGAACGCCAGGCGATGATTGAGCACGAACTGGCGCACGTCGCTCGACGCGACCCTATGACCAACCTGTTTCAAAACCTGATTGGCGCGGTGTTCTTCTTTCACCCGTTGGTACGGCTGGCCTGTCGTCAGTTGCAGGTTGAACGCGAAATGGCCTGCGACGATCAAGTCATCAACTCCGGCGTCAAATCCCAGCTTTACGTCGAAAGCATTCTGAAAGCAGCCGAACGCAGTTTGCTATCCAATGCGCCCGTCGGTGTTCATCAACTGGCGTTCTTTTCCAACCGCAAAACACTCGAAAGGAGGATCGAAATGATTCTGAATCCTGACCGCATCCGCGTCGTCACTCGACAGTGGCGATATTTGATTCTGCCTGTTGCGCTGATCGCAGCGACAAGCTTGCTGCTGGTTCCGGGGCGAGCAGCGAAATCAAAGCCTCTGCCTGTCAACGACGAACAGGTTCTGATTGAGATGGTTCAGAAGGTGATAGACGGCATACCGGAAAGAAAGTATGGCGACGCCAACCTGTATGTCTCGGACTTTTTCGACACCAGCGGCACGCGAATGATGGCGATGTTGATCGAATACAAAGGCCACGACTTCGAGATCAAAAAAATTGTCGCTGACGATTTTGAAGTTCTTCTACACGAAAGCTGGGCGACGATCACATTCAACGCTGTTATTCGTGCTCAAAATCTGGCGACCGGCGATTACGCAAAAGAGCAGCCGAGTCGTTACAACGTCCGCCTGAAAAACGAAAACGGCCAGTGGCGAGTTGATCGTTCAAGCAACTGGCTGGAACTAACGCAAAAATTCAAACCTGCGCCGCCACCTCCACCGCCACCGGCTCCGCAAAAGGGAGCGATGCCTCCGCCTCCACCGCCGCCACCACCGCCATTTCTGACGGAGTTGCCGAACAGGGAGTACAACTTCCAGGCAATCGGTCGAGAAGATTACAACCCTGTTC
>JAGNMH010000526.1 GCA_017991275.1 Acidobacteriota bacterium | reverse complement strand
GTGCAAGCAGATGGAGAGGACTACGCTGGTGGATTCGCGCGTAGTTGAATTGTTGAAGCAAGTCGTCTTCGTCCGCATTGACACTGACCAGCAACCGGAAATCGCAGAAAAGCTTGGAGTTGTTGGCTTACCTGATATTCGATTTGCCGCCACCGATGGCCGTCTGCTGCGGCAACTGCGCGGATTTCAAACTGCTCAATTGTTTGTGATCGCGCTTAACCAACTAATCCATCAAAACTCGGTAAAGTAGGTTCTCTTCCTGATGTCAGGACACTTTGTCTAAAGTGTTATCCAGTTTGAACTTTGTGAACGATAGCAAGCGCGCGAGCAAAGTGCGGTCTTGTTGTAAGAGGCTCAAGGTCGCGCTGACCAGGCTCAGTTCACAGCGACCGCGTCTTCGAGAAGCGACACGTCGCAAGAGTCTCTTTGCTCCTTGCCCGCCAGCTAGCAAGCAGAAGGTGCCAAGCGTAATCAGGATCAGCAGCGCCAGCACGAACAGCGCGAACAATCGAGACCAGGCTCGGATGTTTCGCACGCGCGCTTGTTTGAATCCCAAATACCATTTGGCATCGCGAAATCCTTCTTCGCAACTGAAGCGCCGGGCGTATTCGGTGGAGGCCTTCGCGGCGGTTCTGGCGAAGTTGCTGACCAGAGACCAAACCTCCAACTGTCCTGTCTTGCTCCGAGCGCGGCTTTGATGCACCCACAAGCGACGGGGAGATTTTTGACAGTACAACAAGCGCCCCAAGCTGTGATGGCGGTGGTTGCCGTGGAACCCGAAACGATTGAGTTTTTGCCAGTGCCCGCGCCAACAAACTTTGACGCAGCCTTTGACGCGGATGACGAACCGGACGCGCAATTGTTGGAGCAGCGCAAACAACGAGTCGTCGGCAAAGCCGCGATCGGCCGCCAAGCGAATGCGGCTCGGTTTGACGTATTGAAAGATCAGCTTGAACGCTCGTTTGAGGACGGCCCGTTCGTAGCGGTGCATCCGGCCTTTGAGCACATTCTGTCCGTAAGCGCGCCAATAAATCGGAACTGCGCGCCGACCGATGACCAACGAAATGACCAGCAGATGTTGCTTGTCTTCCGTCGTCCAATCAATCGTGACGCGAACCTGGCCGAAGTCCGGCACCTGGCTCAAGGCCTGATGCGCAATGCTTTCGGCGAGCCACTTCGGCGCCAGCCGCTGATTGTGAATCAATCGCGAGAGCCGTTTGCAAGCGGCCTCTTGATTGCGTTGAGTGCGCGCCAGCTTCGCCTGGCAGCCGGTCTGTTTGTCAAAAATCGCAGAAACGAAAGTGGCCAGAGCATTAACTTGATGCCCATGCGCCCACGGCAAGGTCTCTTTGATATAGTTCTCAATGCGTGTCAGGTCGGAGTCGGTTTTCATGATAGAAACAGACTCCTACAAGTTCGCTAACTTGTCCTGGCACGCTCATTTACGAAAAGTGTCCTGACATCAGGTTCTCTTCAGACAAAGCCCAATGGCTAAAAAAAATCCGCAATCCGCAATCCGCAATCCGCAATTGCTCATCGGCCTCACGCTGCTCTTACTTCCTTTCCTCTATTTCTTCCCTGCACTGTTTGGCAAAGTCACGCTGGCTCCCGGAGACGGTTGGACTCAGATTTTCGGTATTCGCATTTTGATCGGGCGGATGATTGCCGCCGGAGAGTTGCCGCTCTGGAATCCATATATCTTCGCCGGAATGCCTCTGCTGGCCAGCATTCAGCCCGGCGCGCTGTATCCGCCGACGTGGTTGTTTGCCGTGCTGTCGCCTCAGACGGCGATGAACGTGTTGGTGCTGACGACTTATCATCTGGCTCTGTTTGGGACTTACCTATTTGCCCGGCGAATCGGATGCAGTCGCGTCGGAGCCATGATCTCGGCGGTGACGTTCAGCTTCGGCGGATACATGCTGGCTCATTTGGGTCACACCAACCGCATCAACGCCGCTGCGTGGTTGCCGTGGATTCTGTTGGCGATAGAACGCTGTAGCGCGAACTGTCAGTTTGCGTCTTCCAAGTTGTGGCGCTGGGTGACGGCTGGGGCGTTGTTCATCACCTTGCAGGTTTTCGCGGGCGATCCGCAGATGACTCTTTACACGGCGATGACGGCGGCGGCTTATGCGCTGTTTCTGCTGTTTCGGTCCGAACCAAAAAGCCGGCTGAAGTTCGCGGCTGCGCTGACAGCAATGGCGATTTGCGGAGTGCTGCTTTCGATGATTCAACTGATGCCTGCGCGCGAGATGCAAAAGCTGGGCGACCGAGCCGGAATTGATTACCAATACTTCGCGCAATTTTCCTTTCCGCCTTCTCAACTGTTCGAGCTTTTCTTTCCATACTTTTTTGGCGGAGCGGTGACGGCTCCTTACGGCGTGCCTTACTGGGGCAAATGGAATTTGACCGAGACTTGCGGTTACGTAGGGATGGCGGCTTGGCTGCTGGCTTTTGCGGCTGTCTTTTCCAGAAAGCTTCTTTCATCCACGAAGTCACACGAAGAAAACACGAAGGAAGGCACAAATGGCTCTGGTTTTCTTCGTGCTTCTTCGTGTGACTTCGTGGGAAAAGAATCGGCTGGCTCAATTTGGTTCTGGGCAATCTTCGCCATCGTAGCTTTGCTGCTGTCGTTCGGCTCGTTTCTGCCGTTCGGCCTCAACAAGCTTTTGCATCATTTGCCGGTGTTCAATCTGTTTCGAGCTTCGGGGCGAAATCTGTTTGAGTTCGACTTTGCTTTGGCTATGCTGGCCGGACTTGGCGCGACGGTGTTGGCACAGTTGGATAAAGATTTGGTAAAGCGCGTTTTGCTGAAAAGTTCCGCGTTGCTGGCGGCGATTGTCGTTGCTGGCGCTGTGGTCTATAGCTTCTTCGGCGAACGGCTGAAAGCTGAAGTCTCAATTCCGGCAAATGCCGGTAACTGGTCGAACCCGGAGTTTTATTTTCCAATTGTCTTTCTGGCGTTGAGCATTGCGGCCTTGTCGGTTTACACCGGGGTGCGGTACGGGGAGCGTGAGCGACCTGACTCTCCCTCAAAAGGCATCTTGCGGGAACCCAGGTCGCTCACGCTCCCCGTACCGCAACAATTGGCCAGTGGTATCGCTGGCTCAATGATCGTTGTTGTGTTGTTCCTTGATCTGTTTTCGTTCGGTTTCTTTTACGAATGGCGTTTGATTGACGACAAAAATTACAACGTGGCCCAGCGGCTGGCTGATCCGCCAACGGTCAAATTCATCAAAGAGCGCGAGCCGGATTTGAACTCCTTTCGGGTCGTCAGCCATTCGCCAACGCCTTATGGTGCTAACTCCGATTTGTTGAATTACCCGAACTTCGCAATCGTCCGAGGGCTGCAAATGGTCAACGGGTACGATCCGGCGCGGTTGCCGCAAATGTCTGCGGTCGCCGGGCGATTGATGCTGGACGGCGTGATTATGGAGCAGGCGGCGTTGTCGGCTCAGGCTCAAGGGTTCAATCTGATGAACGCAAAGTACCTGTTGAAAGAGCGCACAGCGCCTTCAGGCAAAACAATCGTTTACGAAGGGATCGGCTTTGACGACAGGCAGATGGATTTGCCGTTGGAATCGCGCGGGCAGATAAGGCTGGATTCCAAAACCACGGCCAGCGAATTGGCGATTATTTCTTCGATGGAAAATGCCGCGAACGTCGCCGATGGTTCTCCGGTTTTGAACATCAGGTTGCGAACGACTGGCGGGCAATTGATTGAACGACAGTTGCTGGCCGGACGCGACACCGGTCATTGGATGCCAGACGCACATGCCGCCATCGCCAGTTGGAACAAGATTGGCTACCTGGGCAAAGGCTTTATGGCCAGGCTGAAATTCGACAGAGCCGAAATTGAAAGCGTAGAGTTTGAGTGCCTGTTGAATAACGGCGACCTGATGGTGACGCGAGCTTCGCTATTTGATGCGGAGGCGAATTCATCGTTGCCGCTGGCGGCTGTCAATTTGCCGCCAGAACGCTGGCGCAAACTGGCGGAATTCGGCGAAGTCGCAGTTTACGAAAACCTGAAAGCTTTGCCGCGCGCGTGGTTTGCCAGCCGAGCCGTCATCGCGCCAAGCGCCGAAGTTCTGCGAATGATAAAAACCGGACGAATGCCCGATGGCCAGCCGATTGAGTTCAGCGACACGGTTTTGCTGGAAAGCGAATTGTTTTCAAATCGGCAAATCAAAACGCCTTTGTGGAACCCAGTAGCTTCCGGTTCGAGTGAAGCGCCGAAAAGTGATGTAAAGGTTGTCAGTTACCAACCGCAACGAATCGAATTGCAGGTGAACAATTCAACCGCCGGATTTCTGGTCTTGAGCGAGATTTACTTTCGCGGCTGGGAAGCCAGGGTTGACGGTAAACGCGCTTCGGTTGACCGCGTCAATTTCACCTTGCGTGGATTGGAGCTTGAGCCGGGCAATCACAACATCGAATTTGTCTTCCGCTCGCCAAGCTTGCGTACCGGGGTGATTTATTCCGTTGTTGGCCTATTGCTGCTCTGCATAGGCGGAGTCGTCAGCTACCGAGTCAATACCGCGACCGGTAGGGAGCGACGGCCTCGGTAACAATAATCGTGGAAACCGCGCTCTCTACCGGTCGCGGTACTGACTCGTAAAAGATATGGCACAGACATTACCCGACTCCCAACAACTCAACCTGCCTGATTCCAACAGCAGACCTGAAATCATTTCACGTGCTGTGGCGGCGGCTGTGCTGTTATTGCTGCCGGTTTTGTTC
>JAGNMH010000525.1 GCA_017991275.1 Acidobacteriota bacterium | reverse complement strand
GGCCGTTACTGATGAAGGTCGTTGAATGCAATCACCGATTAACCAGCGCCATACTTCGTGGTTTGGTTAAAATGGGATTGAGATGATTTTTTCTGCCACCATCTGCTTAAAAATCACTGCGACTCCGGTTTGCTTGGACACTAAATTCGGGTCGAACTTTCCGTCGGCAACGAATTTACCCTTTATGTAATGGTTCGAGAAGCTCCACAAATATGGCGTCAGCACTGTCGGATGTTTGGTTCGATAACCGAAGCCGTTAAAGCCTTCCAGCTTGAACAGGATTGTCGCCAGATTCCAGGTTTTGACGGCGGCTAGATTGTCGAATGTCAGAGCGTCCGTTGCACTTTCTTCCCATGTGAATGGAGGGCTTCCTACAGGTGGACGGTTTTTGGGGACGTGTGTGGTTTTTGCTGTCAACGGATCGCCATTGTGCAAATGGGTGTTGAAGTTGAGTGAACCTTCCAGGCTGTGAATCGTGGCAATGACGTACCACGGAACGCCGGTCAGCTTTTCAACAGTTTCGTATCGTGTTTGATTGGCGGCGATTCTGCCAACCAGCTTGACGACTGAGGACTGTTTTTCCGGCTTGATGACGCAAGTGGCAAATAAGTCTTCGTACTCTTTCTTTAGTTTCGGAGTCAGTGTGATGGCCATAACGAATCTCCTTACAGTTGGCCGGCTTGTTTGTTTAAGTCGGTTTGCTGAGTTATTGGCTTTTGACTATCTGTAGCCGCAGACCGCGTTGGGCTGCCCGTGTTGGATTGGCCGAATCGAAAGAGGCTGGGTCTTGCGGCTTCGGCGAACGGCTTTGGCGGGCTGAAGGTTACAAAACCTGCCTCTGCATTTCAACCCTAAGGCATCAGTCTTCAAAGCTGGCTGGAGGCCCGTGCTGAGTCCCGACTTTGAAGACTGAAACTTGACCGAAGGCGCTGGTTAGAGAATCTGTGATCTACTTTTTGCCTTCAATTTTCTGAGTCCCTGGCTGGATGCTCAGTTCCGGAACCAGGCGGACGACTGTCACCTCAACCTGATTTACCACCCCAGGAGGCGGAGTGAGCGATAGTTTCAATTCAGCAGCCGCTTTGGTCATTCCGGCTTGCAGCTTAATCACGTCGGCGTAGGAATCGGCTAAAACGTATGTGCGGTACTCATTCTGGTCACCGCCAAACACGACTTTGGTTGCCAGCGCCCCTTTGCTGTCGGCTTTTTTACCTGCCATCAGCAGATTCTCCTTGACCCATTTTTCGTACTCCGCGTTGCGACCGGGTGCAACCGTGTGTTTGATTGAGATTGCCAGTTTCGGGTCCTTCAAAGTTGCAGGAATGCTCAAATCAGGCCGCGCCGCAGTCACGTATCGTTGCCATTCGGCGAGAAAGCGCCCTTGTTTTATGGAAAGCGCGTGGGCAGCTTCCGCCCCCAACACTTTGTTGAGTATGGCGGGTTCATCGAGTTGGGCCAGACTTTCCAGTGGCGTAACGATGATGTATCTGCGGGTATCGCCGTAGATGGTTACCGCGACTGTCTGCTCTTTCACCCCGGCTTTCTTCAACACAGGCAGGATTTCCGTTTGATAAAATTTCCGCCACTCATCACTCATGCCCGGATTCGTCTGGATTACCTGCACACGGTAACCCACCGGAGCAGTGGGCGTTTGGGCGAGATTGGAAGAGGTCAGCGTTGCCGTGAGCAACAGCACGCCAAGCGTCAGACAAAAATGCAGTGTCAAAAAGTGTGTTTTCATGATTCGGGTCTCCTTTTGGCTTTTCAGAAATCTGGCTGAGGACGCTGCTGCGTCGGGGACTGTTCCTTCGCAAGCGGTTTAACGTTTCCACTTCAAAACGGCTGGTGGAAATGCCCTCACTTGTTAAAGCCGAATTCGCGGGCGAAACCCGCCAATTATTTTTCAGTGGCTATAGAACACCAGAGCGAGAGCGATGGCTGCCGGGATCATCTGAATGAAGAGTATCTTGAGCTTTCGAGTGGAAGCGGCTCCATACAAGCCCGCGATCAACACACAGCAAAGGAAGAAAACTTTGACATCCATTCCGGGCGCGCCAAGGCTTAGTCCCCAGAACAAGCCAGCAGCCAGAAAGCCGTTGTACAGCCCTTGGTTAGCGGCCAGAACCTTCGAGGATTCGGCGTACGTTCTTCCTGTCTCGGAATTGTTATCGAAAGCTTTTAGTCCCGCGGGTTTGTCCCAAAGGAACATCTCAAGCACCAGAATATAGACATGCAGTAACGCGATTATTCCAACGACGATGTTTGCGATTTGCAACATAGAATCTCCTTGTTATCTGGCCTTTAAAAATGAATTCCACTCAGCGTACGACTTTCCCCGGACAGTTATGCCAATTCCTCCATTGGAAAACGCCCTCATTTAGTTAAAGCCGAATTCGCGCGCGAAACCCGCCAAGCGTTGCCATTTTTTTTCAGTCGCTGTTAGACTGCCGTCACCGCAGTAACAAAACGAATTTCCGGAAGCGATCTGATTCGCCTTGGCCCAGTCAATCAGGTCGTGCCCGCTCTCTGTACCGCACCGGCTGAGTAGTTACTTTTGTTTTTTACAGGAGATGCCAGTGATGCCGATGGAACACAATGCAACGCAATTGCTAATCGCCTGGGACAACGGAGACGAAGAAGCGCTGGCGAAATTGGTGCCGCTGGTTCAGAAAGAATTGCACCGGCTGGCGTGCCTTTACCTGAGCCGGGAACGCCCCAATCACTCGCTGCAACCGACTGAGCTGGTTGATCTTGCCTACCTGAATTTACTTATCTGGAAACCCGTCGGATTAAAGAATCGCTCCCATTTCATTGGGATTGTGGCGCGTTTGATGCGTAACGTGTTGGTTGACCACGGTGTGGAATTTCGTAGACGAGGGATTCGTATTTCGCTGACTGAAGCGGACAAAGAGGCACAGGAAGTCTGGGCAGAAATCATCGCGCTTGATGATGCGTTGATTGATTTGGGCAAGCTTGATCCGTCCAAGCTTCAATTGGCGGAACTCCGTTATTTTGGCGGGTTGACGATGAAAGAAGTGTCGGAGGCCTTGGACAAGCCGCTGCGCACTTTGGAGCGCGAATGGGAATTCACCAAGGCCTGGCTCAAATGCGAGTTGGACAGGAGGCAAAAGGATGAGTCCTGAACGATGGCAAAGACTCAATCAGCTTTTCCACAAAGCGCGAGAACTGCCGCCGGAAAAACGCGCGGCGTTTATCGTGACAAACTGTGCGGACGACGAAGCGTTACGCCATGAAGTGTCCGCCATGCTTGCGGCGGCACTGAAAGACGACCATCGGTTTTCCTCCGCGCCTGTCTGGGAGAGGGCGGGTAAGGCCATGGCCGAAGATCAAATCAGAGATGGGAAAGCGGTTGATTTATCGTCCCGGATTGGGCAAAGCGTTGGTCACTGCCGGATTCTATCGCTGCTGGGCAAAGGCGGAATGGGCGAAGTTTGGCTGGCCGATGACACTCAGCTTCCACGCAAGGTTGCAGTTAAATTGCTGCCCGCCGAATTCACTGCCGATTCCGACCGAGTGCGCCGTTTCGCGCAGGAAGCGCGCGCCGCTTCGGCGCTCAACCATCCGAACATCATCACGATTCACGAAATCGGCGAGATTGAAGAGTCTCATTTCATCGTCACTGAATACGTCGAAGGCAAGACACTACGCCAGCAAATGGCAGACGCGCCCGACAATCGTATCAACCTGGCAGAGGCGATTGATGTGACCATACAAATCGCCGCTGCGCTGGCCGCCGCGCACGAAGCCGGAATCGTCCATCGTGACATCAAGCCCGAAAACGTCATGGTGCGACGCGATGGCATCGTCAAAGTGCTGGACTTCGGTCTGGCAAAACTGACCGAATCACGGAATGTGGATTTCGGATTGCACCTGGAGGGCGCTGAAACTCTGGCGCAATACACATCGAACGATCCGCAATCCACTTCTCCCGGCGTAAGAATTGGAACGCCGCGCTATATGTCGCCGGAACAGGCGCGCGGAGAGGAAGTGGATGCGCGGACGGACATCTTCAGTCTGGGCGTCATGTTATTCGAGATGGTTGCGGGACGTGCTGCGTTCACGGGCGAAACGGCAAGCGAGGTGATTGCTGCAATCAAGCGGGATTCGCCGCCGCCGCTTGCCGAATGCGCGCCCGATGCGCCGTCGGAGCTGGCGCGAATCCTTGGCAAAGCACTGAACAAAGACTGCGATAAGCGGTATCAAAGGGTTAAAGAACTGCAGCTTGATCTGAAGAATTTGACAGAGGATCGAGCGTTTGAAGCCAGACTGGAACGTTCAGTGTCATCGGAATCGGGTAGAGCGCGGAGAACAAGCCACCTGTTTAGCAAGGTTAAAACGTACAAGAGAAGCATCGCAATAGTTATGGCAGTTTTCGTCATTGCCGTTGTCGTAATCGCGTACCTCACCAGACGAGGCGAGAGCTCATTGGCGATCCTGCCTTTCGTCAACGCAAGTGGAGATGCCAAGGATGAATACTTGTCCGATGGCGTGACCGAAACACTTATCAATAACCTTTCGCAGCTATCTCATTTGAAGGTAATCGCGCGTGGTTCAGTCTTCCGTTACAAAGGGGGAAAAATAGACCCGCAAGTGGTGGGGCGTGAGTTGGGGGTACGTGCCGTCCTGACAGGTAGTGTGTTACAACGCGGCGATAACCTGAGTATCAACGCCGAGCTTGTAGATGTCGAGAGCAAACGCCGGATTTGGGGCAAGCAATAC